>JAIEQN010000257.1 GCA_019747685.1 Gemmataceae bacterium | reverse complement strand
GACACCAGCGGCGCCCCCGCCAGGGGGACAGCCGCCATGCCCCGGGCACACACCCACACCACCACCCACACCGGCCTGACTCAAAGGTCGCACTCCCGGCCCGGGGCTCTCGCAAGAAAACCCCGGGCCGGGTGCGTTTACGCACATCTTGACTGGCGTTCGGGCCGTGTCCCTGCTATAGCTCGCCCATCCCGTACCGGCCGGATGGGCTACCGTGGGTCGAATGCGCGACGGCCTGACGACCTCGGCCGCCCGGTTCGCGGGCGTCGCGGTCATATTGGCCGTGTTCGCGGCACCTGCGTCCGCCACCCCTCCGATCCCGGCCGGCCTGCCCCGCTACCAGCTCGACATCACCCTCGACCCGGCCGGCCGGCGGGCCTGGGTCCTCGAAGCCGTCACCTGGACGAACCCGACCCGGCAGCCTGTTTCCGACCTCGTTTTCACCTTCTACCCGCACTACCGCATCCCGGCCGGCGACCACGTCCTCCTGGCCAAGACGCTCGAACTGCTCCGCCTCCAGCCGTCGCTCGGGATCGACCGGTGCGGCCGGCACGGTGTCATCACCTCGGCGAAGTTGGTCGCCGCCGGCGGCCGCCCGCGGCCGGAACCGGTTCCGCTGCCGTTCGAGTTCGACCACTACGATCCGACCACCTTCCGCTTCCCGCTGCCCGAACCCGTCCTGCCGGGTGGCTCGGTGACGGTCGAACTCGGTTGTTCGCTCCACCTGCCGGAGAAGCAGGGTCGGCTCGGGCAGTGGGCCGGCGTCACCTACCTGACCAACTCCCTACCGCTGTTGGCCGTCCGGGACGAGGCCGGCTGGCGGCCGATGCCGTTCGTCCCGTGGCACCAGCCGTGGTTCGCCGAGGCCGGGGTGTTCGAGGCGTCGATCACCCTGCCGGCCGACGAGGTGCTCGTCACCCCGGCGGTGACCCGGTCCGAAACGCCGACCGCCCCGGGCCGCAAGCGGGTCGTCACCGAGCCGTTCGTCGGCCGCGACTTCGCCGTCCTGTGCAGCAAGCGGTTCAAGGAATATCGCCACACGGCCGAGCTGCCGGGCGGCCGGGCGGTCGCCCTCCGCTGCTTCGCCTTCGCCGAGCACGAGTTCTACGCCACCGAGATTCTGAGGATCGCGGGCGAGGCCCTGCCGGCGTATTCCGACTGGCTCGGGCCGTTCCCCTACGACCAGTTCACCGTGGCCGAGTCGTTCTTCGGGTGGAACGGGAACGAGTGCGCCGGCCTCGTCATGATCGACGAGCGGGTGTTCGGGATGCCGCACCTGGCCCGCGGGTACGTCGAGTACCTGGTGTCCCACGAGACCTGCCACCAGTGGTGGTACAACCTGGTCGGCACCAACGGCTATTCCGAGCCGTTTTTGGACGAGGGGGCGGCGACCTACTTCACCCACCGGCTGCTCGACCGCAAGCACGGCAAGAACAACGCCCTCCTGAAGTGGCCGGACGGCCTCGGGTGGCTGCCGAACATCCGCCGGGAGAACTACCGGTACGGCGGGATGTACTCGGCGGTCCGCAACGGCCAGATGCACCCGGCCGCCCAGGACCTGCCCCGGTACGGCCACCTGTTCGGGCTGTTCACCGGGGCCTACGACCGCGGGTCGAAGGTATTCGGGATGATCGAGGACCGGCTCGGCGAGGTCGCGTTTCTCGACTTCACGCGGCTGCTGGTCGGCAAATACGGCTGGCGGGTGCTGAGCGCCGCCGACCTGCGGCGGGAGCTGGAGGAGTACACCGGCCGGGACTGGGGCGAGTTCTTCGACCGGTGGGTGTACGGCAAGGGGATGACCGACTGGGCGGTCGAGCGGGTCGAGGTCCGGGACGAGGTGCCGTGGGTACAGCGACAGGTTCCCATCGCGGCCCCGGTCGGGACGAAGCACGTTCGGGTCCGACTCCGGCAGTCCGGCGAGTACGCCGAGCCGACCGTCCTCGGGGTCCGGTTCTCGGGCCAGGAGGGGTTCCCGGTCCGGGTCCCGGTGGTCGTCGGTGCCGGCCCGCAGCGGCTGGCGCTGCCGACGCCGTCCGGCCGCGACCTGGAAGTATCGATCGAGCCGGTCGGCGACCAGACCGTCGAAGTCCGGTTCGCCAGCTACGGCGAGTTGGAGCAGGTCGAGGTCGACCCGGACCGGGTGCTGCTCGACGCCGACCCGAAGAACAACGCCTGGAAGAACCCGCCGAAGCTCCGGGCCACCGCCGTCTACACGATGCTCGACGAGGCCGACCTGACCAGCGACTACGACCGCTGCACCGTCACCGCCGGGCCGTGGCTGTGGGGGGCGTCGTACACCGACCCGTGGTACACCCGGTCCACCCTGATCGGGCTGCGGGCCGGGGCCAACTGCCCGAACGACTTCCGGACCGGGGCCTACCTCGCCTACCGGACCGGGTTCCGCGACCTGGTGTTCGGCGTCGACGCGGTCCTCCCCGGGCGGCTGCAAGAGACCGGGTTCAACTACGAGCGGCGGGTGGCCGGGCCGTGGGACAACACCGACGGCGACGGCGGCGCCCAGCGGGGCGCCCTGTACCACCGGTGGGTGGTCAAGCAGGGGTCGAGCCTGTACCTGCCGCCGATGGTCTACCACGAGGCGTTCGCCCAGTACTCGGACAACTTCCTGCCGTTCGCCCGGACGACCACGCCCGGGGCGGTCCGGCCGGACTCCGTCTGGGAGGGCGGCTGGCACTTCCGGCTGAACCTGTACACCCCGTACTGGGACCCGGAAGAGGGCGTCTGGGCGGACTTCACCGCCGCGGCAGGCGAGACGCGGGTGCCGAACTCGACCGCCACCGGCCGGCTACGGGCCGAGCTGGCCGGGGTGAAACAGCTCCCGGACTGGCTCGGCGAGGCCCGGCTGGCCGGGCGCGTGGTGGCCGAGGGGGCGTTGCCGGACCGCGGCCAGTTCTACGCCCTGGGCGGCGGCACCCTGTTCCGCGGCTACGACCTGGCACAGCGCCAGGGCTCGGCCTTGTGGGTGGCGAATGCCGAACTCCGCTACCCGCTCGCCCGACACGTCACCTGGGACGTGCTGGACCACTGTGTCGGGGCGCGGAACGTCTGGCTGGCCGGGTTCTACGACATGGGCGACGTCTACGCCAACGGCCGCAGCGTCGGCGGGCGGGTGGCCCACGCCCTCGGGGCCGGGGTGCGGGTCGACGTGGCCGTGTTCAGCTTCATCGAGCGGGCCACGCTCCGGCTCGACGTGGCCAAGACGGTGAACGACAACACGCCGTTCCAGCTCTGGTTCGGCCTCCAGCACGCCTTCTGATGGCTACTAGCTACGGCCGGGCCGGGTGCGGCCGACCTTTCCACCCGACCGGCCGGCCGATCGCCGCCCGCCCCACCGCGTACCACTGGATCGCCAGCAGCAGGAGGACGCCGATCGGGTGCAAGACCGCCCCGAGCCACGACGCCCGGAACCGCCGGGTGGCGAATAGGCGCGGCAAGTACGACAGGACGGTTGCCGACCCGGCGCCGGCCGCGGCGGTCATGTCACCGGCGGCGAGGGCGGCGACCAGCAGCGGCGCCGGTAGCACCTGCCCGAGGAGCAGTACGACCGTCCAGAAGCCGATCTGGCCGGTTGCCGCCATCCCCTCCCGGGCGTTCTTGGCCAGGCCGTTCCAGACCCCGGCCGCCGACCGGTACATCCGGCAGACGGCCAAGTCGGTGGCGTCGCAGATGTCGGTGTGGAACCCGGCCCGGCGGTAGGCCCGCGGCAGGGTCAGGCCGTCGTGGAGCGAGGACCGGACGGTCGAATGGCCGCCGGCGGCGTCGTAGGCCTCGCGGGTGGTCAGGAACCACTGGCCGCAGCCGACGCCGAACCCGGGCCAGTTCGTCCGCCGCACCCCGACCATCGGCAGGTAGCCCATCAACAACCAGTTGATGAGCGGGATGACCAGCTTTTCCAGCAGGGTGCCCGTCTCTTGGCGGGGGAAGCCGCTGACGAGGCCGGCCCCGGTCCGCTCGCGGAAGGCGGCCATCCGGGCCAGGGCGTCGGGCGTCAGCCGCACGTCGGCGTCGAGAAAGGTGAGGAGCGGTAAGCGGGCGAGCTTCGCCAGCGCGGAGCAGGCGTGTTGCTTGCCGCACCACCCGTCCGGCAGCGGCGGGGCCGGCTCGACCCGCACCCGCCGGTCCTTCGCCGCCATCTCGCGGACCACCTCGGCCGTCCGGTCCGTGGAGTGGTCGTCGAGGACGATCACCTCCAACTCGACGCCCTCGGACGCCAGCACCGACTCGACGCACGCCCCGATCGACCCCTCCTCGTTCCGGGCCGGGATCAGCACTGAGACGCGGTGTGCCGGGGCGTCGGCCGCCGGCCGGGGCGGTGGGCGGAAGTAAGACCGGTTCCACAGGCAGAGCAGGGCGGGGGCGGCGGCGCAGCCCAGGCCGGCGAGCGATAGGGCGAGGAGCGTCACGGCCGGGCCCCCCGGCCGGCGGTGGCGGCCGCGTGGGACGGGTCGAACCGCTCGCCCCGGACGAACGCCCTGGCCCACCGCCACAGGTCGTACACCCCGCCGACCCCGGTGCGGCCGCCGACCAGCTCGGTGAACGTCGCCGGGTCGCGGGTCATGGCATCGACGGCCAGGCCGTCCATCGTCCGGGTCAGGGCGTCCTCGATCACCGCCGTCCACTCCTTGCCGCCGAGGCCCGGGTGGTCGGCCGCCCGAACCGGCTTACCGACCCGGAGCAGGGCTTCCGGCGTCCGCTCGTCCCAGAACGGGTACTCGAAGGCGACCGGGACGACGACCCCCCGGCCGAGCCGGGCGGCGAGGTGGCCGACCCCGGACCGCAGCCCGAGCGGTCGGGCCCGCGGGTCGGTGAACCGCCCCTGGGCCGTCACCCAGAACGCCCGGCCGGGTTCGGCGAGGATCGCCGCCCCGACCCGGAGGAACTCGGCCGCCCCGCGGAGCGAGTGGGTGTCAACGCCGACGAACCCGAGCCGCTTGAAGAACCCGTACCGCTCGACGGCGACGGCGTCGATGGCCGCGAAGTGCTCGTGGGCGGTGAAGCTGCCGCTCAGGATCAGCCCGGTCAGCGGATCCCACCAGGACGGGTGGTTGAGGACGACCAACACCGGCTCATCGGCCGGCGGGAACGGGTGGCCGGCCTTCGACAGCCGGACGGCGTGGAAGTGCTTGCGGGCGTACCGCCGGGCGTACTTGCGGAAGCCGCGGACGAGCCACGGCCAGCGGCGGGGTAAGTCGACCGGGCGAGGTTGGGGAGTTGAGGGCATGAAACCGCGCACAGGCCGGGAGGCCTGTGCCACTAAGAACCGAACTGCGGTGGCACAGGCCTCCCGGCCTGTGCCGGATCATACGGCCGCGGCGCGTTCGGCGGCGAACTTCGGGGCGGCCCGGTCGCGGTCGAGGGTGTCGGCGGCGATCCACCCGCTCATCAAGACCATCGGCATCCCGGGGCCGGGGTGTGCCGCCCCGCCGGCCAGGTACAGCCCCCGCACGTCCGGCGACCGGTTAGCCGGCTTGAACGCCCCGGTCCACCGGCCGTGGCTGGCCAACCCGTAGATGGCCCCGTCCAGCACCCGGTAGCGGTCGTGGATGTCCTGCGGGGTGAGGCGCCGCTCGAAGACGATCCGGTCCTCGAGGTCCGGCATCTTCCCGGTCGTCTTCAGCTTGTCCAGGATGACCCGCCGGTAGGCCGGGAGCATTTTCGCCCAGTCGTGGTGCGGCCGCAGGTACGGGGTGTGGACGAGGACGTACAGGGCCTCGCCGCCGGGCGGGGCGGTCTCGGGTTCTGTGCGGGCGGTGGCCGCCAGGTAGCAGGTCGGGTCCGGGGCCGGCTCGCCCCGCTTGTAGATGAACTCGAACTCCTCTTCCGGGTCGCGGCTGAAGACGAAGTCGTGGTGGAGGAGGTGGTCGTACCCCTTGCTCAGCCCGAGGTAGAGGACCACGCCGGAGCAGGCCGGTTCGTAAGCCCGCCGCTTGTTGAACCGGCGGGTCGCCTTCGGGGCCGAGCCGTTCAGCAGTTCGCGGTGGGTGCGGACGCTGTCGGCGTTCGCTACCACCGCCGCCAGTTCGACTACCTCGCCGGTTTCGGCCTCGACGCCGCGGACCGCCTTCCCGCCGGCGTCGGTCACGATCCGCCGGACGCCCCAGTTCGGCCGCAACTCGACGCCGAGTTCCTCGGCCAGCTTGACCAGGGCCTCCGGGACGGCCCGGGTGCCGCCGCGGGGATACCAGACGCCCTCGCCGGTCTGCATGTGGGCGATGCCACACAGCACCGCCGGCGACGCGGCCGGACTCGACCCGACGTACTGGGTGAAGTGGTCGAGCATCTGGGCGACCCGGGGGTCCGGGTTGAACTTCCGGACGGTGCCCGCGACCGACCGCCCCATCCGCATCGCCAGGATGTCGGCGAGAATCTTCGGCGAGAACCCGGCCCGCACGTCCATCATGTCCCGGATGCCGCCGATCGACTTCCAGAAGTAGTAGGTGTCGGAGATGCGGTGCAGCCGGCCCGACAGGGCCAGGAAGTCGCGGTAGCCGGCCCCCGAGCCGGTGCCCGGGGCGTAGGCGTCGAGCCGGCCGGCCATCGTGTCGACATCCTCGACGAGGTCGAGGACCGAGCCGTCGGTGAAGAAGCACCGCCACTGCGGGTCGAGTCGGACGAGGTCGAGGTAGTCGGCGAGGTCGCGGCCGGCCTCGGCGAAGATGCGCCGCAGCACCGACGGGATGGTCAGGATCGTCGGCCCCGTGTCGAAGCGGAACCCCGCGTCGTTGAGGACCGCGGCCTTCCCGCCCAGCCACGGGCTGGCCTCGAACAGTACAACCCGGTGGCCGCGGGCGGCCAGCACGCAGGCCGCCGCCAGCCCGCCGAGCCCGCCGCCGACCACCCCGACCCGGTCCGCCCCGCCCATCGCCGCCGCCTTTCGTTACGCCGTCTGCACCATGTGCAGGAGGATGCCCAGGATCTTCCCCGGGGCGTTGATCGTGTACTCGTCGAGGTCGATCGCCAGATCGAGGTCGCGGAGGCGCAGGAACTTCCAGTTCGTCCCGGTCGTACACGCGCCGTAGACCTGCTGGACCGGCTCCCCCTTGGCCGTGTTGAACAGCCACGCCGCCCGCATCTCGGCGATGCACTGGCCGAGGCCGTCGGTCACCACCCCGTTCTTGCCCTCGGCGACCGCCACCACGGGGGCGGTGACGACGTCGAGCCGGGGGCTGCGGGTGATCAGGAAGTCGCAGTACCCGTTCAACCCGAGGACCGGGTCGACATCGAACGTCACCCCCGAGAAGACTGCGTGCCGCCGGTGGACGAGCCGGCGGAACTCTAACAGGATTAGGGCGACGATGAACTCGGACCGGGCCTTCTCGGTGTTGATCCCGGTGCCGAGTTCGACCCCGTCCTCCAGCCGCGACAACAGGTCGGGGTCCGGCGTCACGGCCGGCACGTCCCGGAACAGTCGGTCGGTCGTCATCCGCAGCCCGAGCCGGGTTTCGACTTCCGGGAACGTGAACTCGCGGTACGCCATGGGCGGCACCTCCGGCCTGGGGACGCCGCCATCTTACCCGGCCGGCACCCCGGCCGTCAGCGGCAGGTCCTTCGCGCCCGGCAGCCCGAGCCAGCCGGCGTCCCGGCCGAAGTCCTCCAGGAGCAGCCGGGCGGTGATCCGGGCCGACTCGTAGATGACCGGCAGCCCGCTCCCGGGGTGGGTGCCGCCGCCGACCAGGTAGACCCCGTCCAGGTCGTCGAACCGGTTCCGCGGCCGCAGGTGGAGCATCTGGCCGAGGGTGTGGGCCAGGTTGAACGTCGCCCCCCGGTAGACCTCGTAGCCGCCCTGCCAGTCGTCCGGCGTCACCACCTTCTCGTACCGGATGCGCCGCTCCACGTCCGCCAGGCCGATCTTTCGGAGCTGGCCGAGCAGTTGCCGCCGGAACCGCGGGGCCTCGTGCTTCCAGTCGATGCTCGGGTGCTGGTGCGACACCGGGGCCAGGACGTACAGCGTACTCATCCCCCGCGGGGCCAGGGTCGGGTCGGTGACGGCGGCGTTCTGGACGTAGAACGAGGTGTCCTCGGTCAGCCGGTGGTGGAGTTCGATGTCGGCCAGGTTGGCGTGGTAGTCCTCGGCCGTGTAGATGGTGTGGTGCGACAGGTCGTCGTACCGGCCGTCGACGCCGAGGTACAGCATGAACGTCGAGCAGGAGAACTTCTTTTTCCCGATCTTGTCGTCCGTCCACCGGCGGCGGAGCCGGTCCGGGACGAGTCGGGTCATGGCACGGGCGAAGTCGGCGTTCACCACCACCGCGTCGGCCCGGTGCTCGCCGGCCGCGGTCCGGACCCCGACCGCCCGCCGGCCGTCGAACAGGATTTCCTCGACCTCCTCGCCGAGCAAGAAGGTGACGCCGAGTTCGCGGGCGACCCGGGCCATCCCTTCGGAGACGGCCGAGCAACCGCCGGTCGGGTGCCAGACGCCGTACTCGTACTCCAGGAACGACAGGATCGAGAACAGGCTCGGGCAGTTGAACGGCGACATCCCGAGGTACTTCGACTGGAAGGTGAACGCCAGCCGGATGCGGGGGTCGGCGAAGTACCGGCCGAGTTCGGCGTCCACCGAGTTCCACGGCCGCAGCACCGGCAGCATCTTCAGCAGGTCCCAACTCAGCAGGTCCCGCCAGCGGAGGAACGGGCGCTCCAGGATCGGGCGGAAGCCGTCCATCTTCCGCCGGTTCTCGGCCAGGAACCGCCGGATGCCCGCCGCGTCGGCCGGGGCGATGCGGGCGATCTCGGCCTCCATCCGGGCCACGTCGGCGGTGCAGTCGAGGGTCTGGCCGGTGCCGAAGGCGAGCCGGTACTGGGGGTCGAGCCGGGTCATCGGGACCTCGCGGAAGAGGTCCCGGCCGACCAGCTTGAAGATGCGCTCGAGCACCCGCGGGTAGAGGAAGAAGGTCGGCCCGAGGTCGAACCGGAAGCCGTCGGCCTCGATCGCGCTGCACCGCCCGCCGACCCGCGGCAGCCGCTCGACGACGTGGACCTCCAGCCCGGCCCGGGCCAGCAAGAGCGACGCGGCCAGCCCGCCCGGCCCGGCCCCGATGACCAGCACCTTCTGCGGCCGACGGCCGGTCGGTACGGTGGGGCGGGCGACGGTGGCGGCCGGTGCGGGCATGCGGTGATCCGGGGGCGGGCGGCGACGGCCGGCACAGATCGATGGTAGGGAAACGGGGCCGGGGAATTCCACCGCCGGCCGGGTTGTTCCGTTCTCCCGACGCCGCAGAATACCCGGACCGATCCCCGATCGGTAGCCGGCCCTCCCGGAGTCGTCATGCCCGCGCCGATCCTCCGCCCGGCCGACCTGTTCGCCGCCGCCGACCGGTTACCCCGAGTCCGGCTGGCCCACCTGCCGACGCCGCTGGAAGAAGCGCCCCGGTTCGCCGAGCGGATCGGCGGCGGAGTCCGGGTGTTCGTGAAGCGGGACGATTGCACCGGACTGTTGCTCGGCGGGAACAAGGCCCGGCACAACGAGTTCCTGCTCGGCGACGCCGTCGATCAGCGCTGCGACCTGGTCGTCTGGGGGGCCGGTGTCCAGTCGAACAACTGCCGGCAGACGGCGGCCGGCTGCGCCAAGCTCGGCCTCGAATGCCGGCTCTACCTCAGCCGCGGGCACTATTCGACCGAGCCACAAGGCAACCTGCTGCTCGATTACCTGGTGGGTGCCCACGTCGAGTTCACCGACGCCGCGATCGGGCCGGAGCTGGACGCCCTGCTGGCCGCAAAGGCCGACGGGTTCCGCCGGGCCGGGCGGCGGCCCTACGTCTGGCACCGGCCGCGGGTCGTGCCCCTGGCGGCGGTCAGCTACGTCGTCTGCGTGGCCGAAATCGTCGGGCAACTGGCCGCCCTCGGGCTGGCTCCGTCCGCCTTGTACGTGTCGTCGTCCGGGGCGACCGGGGCCGGGGTGACCCTCGGTAAAGCCGTCCTCGGGCTGGAGTGTCCGGCCCGACTGACCTGCCCAATGAGTTGGCCGTGGCCGATCCCGGAGGCGGTCGCCGCCGACGCCAACGCCGCGGCCGGGCTGCTCGAGCTGCCGCACCGGCTGGCCGCGGCCGACATCGACGCCGACGAAGGGTACATCGCGCCGGGCTACGGGAAGTCGTCGCCGGCCGGGCGGGAGGCCCTGCACCTGCTGGCCACGACCGAAGCCATCCTGCTCGACCCGGTTTACTCGGCGAAGGCGATGGCCGCCCTGATCGCCGACGTTCGGGCGGGCCGATATGCGCCTGGGTCGGCGCTAGTCTTCGTCCACACGGGCGGGGTGCCGGCCATCTTCACCGACCCGGCTGAGGTCCTACCTGAGGGGTTGTAGGGGTTTTACCGGGCTTGTCGATTCGGGGGTGGGTTGGGAATCTGGGTAAGACGGGAAATCTTTACCCCAGGTTCCCCACGATGCCGCCTGTCCGTCTCGCGGCCGAGCCGCTCGAAGCCCGGGAGGTCCCGGCCGCCGCGTTCGATTCGCTCCCAATCCTGCCGACCGGCGACCCGGCGGCCCTCGACCACGCCCGGGCGATCGCCGCCCGGGGCCGGCTCCTCGGCCGGCGGGCCGACGTGTTCATCAAGGTCGGGGACAGCAACACCGACTACGGCCCGTTCGGGTCGAACGGCTACCTCAAGCCGCTTGGGGCCGCGGGCTTCAATCCGATCACTTCCGGGCTGACCAGCTACGGCCCAGGCCTGATCGACACCTGGGCGACGTTCCGGGCGCCGGTGGACGGGCTGTTCAACTCGTGGAACCGGCCGAGTACGACGGCCTACCCCGGGTACTCGCTGCCCAACATCCTGCCGGCCCTGCCGGGCGAGATCGCCGCGACCAACGGCGGGGTCGCCCTGGTGGCGATCGGGACCAACGACATCACCGTGTACGGCGACGCCGGCCGATTCCGCGACCTACTCCGGTCGGCCGTTCGGACGCTGGCCGGTGCCGGGGTGGTGCCGGTCCTCAGCACGATCCCGGACAACCGCTACGGGGGCGGCACATTGGCCGCCCCGACCCGGGTGTTCAACCAGGTGATCGCCGACGTGGCCGACGCCGAGAACCTGCCGCTGTGGAACCTGTTCGCCCAGACGGCCGGGCTGCCGAACGCCGGGCTGGAGGCCGGCGGGGTCCACCTGACGCACGCCGACGGGAACGACGGGCTGGTCGGGGCCAGCCTGCTGTACGGCCAGAACACCCACAACCTCGGGGCGTTGCAGGTCCTCGACTGGTATCGGCGGGAGGTGGCCGGGGCCGGGCCGGAGGCGGTGGCGGTCAGCGACTCCTGGACCTCGCTCGCCGGGCGGACGGTGTACGCGGCCGGCCGGGACATCGGGCAGAGTCCGGTCGTCGGGGTGTACGACGCCGACACCGGGCGGGAGGTGAACCGGTTCCTGACGTTCGAGCCGACCTTCGCCGGTGGGGTGCGGGTGGCGGTCGCCGACGTGACCGGGGACGGCATATCGGACATCGTCGCCGGGGCCGGGCCGGGGGGCGGGCCGGCCGTGAGGGTGTTCAGCGGGGCGGACGGGTCGGTGGTCGCCAGCTTCTTCGCCTTCGAGGGGTCGTTCCGGGGCGGGGTCGGGAGCGTGGCCGCGGCCGACCTGGACGGCGACGGGACGGCCGAGGTGGTGGTCGGGGCCGGGGACGGCGGCGGACCGGTGGTGGCCGTGTACCACGGCGGCGACTTCGCCGAGGTGGGCCGGTTCGCCGCCTACGAGGAGACGTTCCGGGGCGGCGTCAACGTGGCGGCCGGGGTGTTCGCGGGCGTCGGCCCGGCGGTCGTCACCGGGGCCGGGCGGGGCGGCGGTCCGGTCGTCCGCCTCTTCCCGTTCGGGTCGGACACCCCGGCCGCGTCGTTCTTCGCCTTCGACCCGGCGGACGTGGGCGGGCTGGCCGTCGCCGCCGGCGACTTGGACGGCGACGGGTTCGCCGAGGTCGCGGCCGCCCCGGCGGTCGGCGTTCCGAGGGTCCAGGTGTTCGACGCGGTGGGCCAACCCCGGGCGAGCTACTTCGCCGGCCCGGAGGACGGCGGGGCGGGTGTCCGGCTGGCCATCCGCGGGGGTCGGCTGCTGGTCGGGTCCGGGGTCGGGGCAGCGGTCTCGGTCCGGGCCTACCCGGGGCTGTCGGCCGAGACGGAGTACCTGCCGCCGGACGAACCCGGCCGGGCCTACGGCATCTTTGTCGGCTAAATGCTTGAGCAGGTGGCGGGGGTTTCGGTAAACTAACACGGCCCGCCCCTGGAGCCGACCCGGCATGACCCGCCTCGCACCGCTCGCGGTCGTCTGCCTCGCCGCCGTCGTCCCGGCCGTCCGCGGCGACGACTACGAGGACCCGGAGATCACGCCCGCCGAGCGGGGCCACTGGGCCTACCAGCCGGTGAAGCGGCCACCCATCCCGGACATCGGCGACCGCCTCACCGCCTTCTCGAACCCGATCGACGCGTTCGCCCGAGCCAAGCTGGCCGAGAAGGGGTTGAGGCCGTCGCCGGAGGCCGACCGGCTGACACTTATCCGCCGCGTCACGCTCGACCTGACCGGGCTACCGCCGACGCCGGCCGAGGTCGAGGCGTTCCTCAAGGACGACCGGCCCGACGCCTACGAGCGGGTGGTCGACCGGCTGCTCGCCTCGCCGCACTTCGGCGAGCGGCAGGCCCAGCACTGGCTCGACGTGGTGCGGTTCGCGGAGTCGAACGGGTACGAGATGGACGGCGACCGGCCGCACGCCTGGCGGTACCGGGATTACGTCGTCCGGAGCTTCAACGCCGACAAGCCCTACGACATGTTCCTGACCGAGCAGGTCGCCGGGGACGAGCTGGCCGCCGGGAAGGACCCGCGGGAGTGCGCCGACCTGTGGGCGGCCACCGGGATGCACCGGTGCGGGCCGGTCCACGTCGTCAGCGGGAACCTGGACAAGGAGATGGTCCGGCAGGAGGTCATGACCGAGATGGTCAACGGGCTCGGCGCCGCGGCCCTGGGGCTGACGATGGGCTGTGCCCGCTGCCACGATCACAAGTTCGACCCGCTCAGCCAGGGGGACTACTACCGCCTCCAGGCGTACTTCGCCGGCACCCAGTACGCCGACGTGAACCTGGCCACGGACGAGGAGAAGACGGCCCGGGAAGCGGTCGTGGCCGGGCTGGAGGCCGAGGCCGGGCCGCTCAAGAAGCGGGTCGAGGCGATCGACGCCCCGTACCGGGCGAAGGTGGGGGCGGCCAAGCGGGCGGCCCTGGAGCCGAAGTACCGGGACGCCCTCGACACCCCCAAGGGGAAGCGGACGGCCGAACAGAAGATGCTGGCCGGCGAGGCCGAAACCCTCATCAAGGTGAGCTGGGACGAAATCCTCGATGGGATGTCCGGGCCGGACAAGACCGAGCGGGCGGCCCTGCGGGAGCGGCTGCACGCGATCGAGGCCCGGACGCCGCCGCCGACCGCGGCCGCTTGGGCGATCAAGAATGACGGCGAGCCCAAGACGCACGTCCTCAAGCGGGGCAGCACCAAGCACAAGTGGGGGGCGGTCGGCCCGGCCGCCCCGCGGGTGCTGGTGTCGGCCGACGCCGAGGCCAAGACGCGGACGCAGTTGGCCCGCTGGCTGACCCGCCCGGACCACCCGCTGACGGCCCGGGTGATGGTCAACCGGCTTTGGCAGCAGCACTTCGGCCGGGGGATCGTCGGCAGCCCGAACGACTTCGGCACCCGCGGCGACCGTCCGACGCACCCGGAACTGCTCGACTGGCTGGCGGCCGAGTTCGTGGAGCCGACTAAGCCCACGGACTCCTGCCCGTGGGCGAAGGGGGCGGACCCCTGGTCGCTCAAGCGGATGCACCGGCTGATGGTGACCAGCGCCACCTACCGGCAGGCGTCGGCCCCGCGGCCCGACGACCCGGAGAACAAGCTGTTCAGCCACATGCCCCGGCGGCGGCTCGAAGCCGAGTCGCTCCGCGACTCGGTCCTCTCCGCGGCCGGGACGCTGAACCCGAAGGCCGGCGGGCCGTCGGTCCGGGTGCCGCTGGAGCCCGAGGTGTACGACCTGATCTTCACCGAGGGCGAGCCGGACGGCCTCTGGCCGGTGACGCCGGACGCCACGGAACACGTCCGCCGGTCGATCTACCTGCTGGCCAAGCGGAACGTCCGGCTGCCGTTGTTCGAGGCGTTCGACCAGCCGGACACGCTGAACTCGTGCGCCGCCCGGCCGGTCAGCACGTTCGCCCCGCAGGCCCTCATCCTCATGAACGGGCCGTTCGTGCAGGAGCAGGGTCGGGCGATGGCGCGATCCCTGGTCCGCGAGGCCGGCGACGACCCGGCGAAGCAACTCGCCGCCCTCTACCGGCGGACGCTGGGCCGGTCGCCGACCGACGCCGAGGCGAAGCTGGGGCGGGAATTTCTGGTCGGGCAGGGGGTCGTGATCCGTGAGGCCGGGCCGACCCGGTCACTCTTCGGCGCGAAGCTACCCTTGTCGGATGACGAGGTCCGGACGCGGGCCCTCGCCGACCTGTGCGTCGTCCTGTTCAACACGACCGAGTTCGTCACCAGGCCGTAAACTGGGAGGCCCGAAAGTGGTTCATACGTCGAACGGCTCCCTGCGAGTTGCCGGCGGGGCGGTTGCGGCCCGCCGGTGGCGCGATGAACTCGTAGTAGCGTATCTCGGGGTCTTGCTGTCCGCAGCCGTGGCCGGGCTGTCGCTGCTCGTCGCCAACTCGGTACTGAACTTTGGCGCCGGGGCGAAGTTCCCGCTCGCCTTCTGTTGGTTGTTCGCCGCAGCCTTTCTGTTCAAGCCCGCGGTGTACTCGGTCTTCGTGGTGCGGCGGTTCGCCGCCGAGGAGACGCCGCGCCGGGTCGCCCTCGCCGTCGGCAGCCTCGTGTTGTGGCTCGCGGTCCTCGCGGCCGGGCTCGCCTGGTGGGCTCGTTGATCCCGGTCCGATGAGATAGGCCCAGGGGCTCACGCCCCTGGTTACGCGCTGGCCGCCCCTCCGGGACTCGAAGCCCCGAGCCGCGGAGCGGCGGACCGTAGCCAGGGGCGCGAGCCCCTGGGCCGTTGCCCGATTCAGTCGATGACGAACGCCGCGAGCCGATCCAAGTTCACCTGCTCCGGCGGGTAGTCCTTCCGCGGCGGCATCCGCGGGTAGACGTCCGGGAACGTGTACTCCCCGGGCCGCCAGTCGGCCGGCCAGTCGTCGGGTAGTCCCGAGACGCCGAACCGCTGCTCCGGCCCCGGCGGCACCTTCTTCCCGTCCGCTTCCCGCAACGGCACGCCCGTCAGGAACCGCCGGCCGTTTTCGAGCGGCAGCGGCCGCGTCGACACCACCGACGCCAGGTTGAAGAACTCGAACTTGAGGCCGTCCCGGCTGTCGGCGTACCGCTCGACCATCCGCCGGGCCAGGAGCAGCATCCGGTCCCGGTCCGACGGGTGGACGAGGTCGAGCTTCGGGGCGGCGAACGCCAGCCGGGTGATCCACCCGGGGCGGAGCTGGTGCGGCAGGAGCAGGGTGCTCAGCCCGCGGGCGAGCGGCCCGAAGACCGGGTGTTCGCCGGGCGAGAGCACGTCGAGCAGGTCGCGGACGATCAGCCGAGTGTCGTCGTACATCCCGACCCCGCCGGCCAGGAGCATCGTCACGTCCACCATCACCACCAGGGCGGTACAGGACTTCAGGGCCTGGATGGCCGGCCGCACGAGCCGCTCGACGTACTCCTCGTAGCGCGGCGCAAACACGGCTGCGAGGTCCGGCCGAGCGGCCCGGACCGCGGCCGGCAGCGGGGCGAACTCGGCCCCCGGCCCGAGGCCGCTGAACCGGGCGTCGGCCAGCACCTCGGGCGCGTCCGGACGGGCCGGCTGGCCCTTCGCGTCGAGCAGGAAGGCCGACGGCGACACCTGCGGCTTGAAGTTCAGGATCAGGTTCGCCAGCCCGACCTTGTACGCCCGGAGCAGGTCCGGTTCGGCGACATCCGGCCGGCCGAGAGCGTCGAGGAACGGGGCATGCAACCCCCGGGTGGCCGCGTCGGCGGCGATCTGGGCGTGGACGTGGTCGGACCACCCGGCGAAGTCCCGGCCGAGCATGGCCGCGTCGGCGACCCGCTCACCCGGCAGGTCGTACAGCTTCAAGAGGCAGTCGCTGAACCGCCAGTCGGACCGCTCGAAACGACACGCGAATTGCGACCGGTCGCGGGTCTTGCCCGGCCAGCGGCCGCCGTGGACGAGGGCATCCCGCGATGCCGCATACGGGAACGCCTCCCAGTCATCGTCCGGCGAGAGGGTGACGAACTTCCGCAGCTTGGTGTCCCGGCCGCCGAGCGCGAACCGGTCACCGTCGTGGTCCTGGAGGTGGTTGACGAGCGAGGTGAGCAGGACCGTCTTGCCGGAGTTGTACAGCCCAACGACCCCGACCCGGCATTCGGTCGTCTTTACCCGGAAGATGCTCATGGGTTCCGGTTCGGGTCGGGGCTGGTGGGCGGGGCCGAATGGGTTATTCGCCGGCCCGGGGATAAAATACCGGGGCCCGCACGTCGTCATGGTATCCGCTCATGCCCGACACCGCCCCGACCGGCCCGGCCGAGAAGGTCAAGACGTTCCCCCGCAAGCCCGGCGTCTACCTGATGAAGGACGCGGCCGGGGCGGTGGTCTACGTCGGCAAGGCCAAGAACCTCCGCGCCCGGGCCGGGTCGTACTTCCTCCAGGCCGCCCACAAGGACGCCCGCATCCGGGACTGGATCGGGCTGGTCGCCGACATCGACTTCATCGAGACCGACGACGACATCGCGGCCCTGTTGTACGAGGCCGAGTGGATCCGACTTCATCAGCCGAAGTTCAACAAGGACCGGAAGGACGACAAGACCTACCCGTACCTGCAGATCCGCACCCGGGAGGAGTTCCCGCGGGTCGAGATCACCCGCAAGCCGCGGCGGAAGGGGGTCCGGCTGTACGGCCCGTTCACCAGCGCCAAAGCCCTCCGGGCGGCCGTGCAAGTCCTTCAGGGCGTGTTCCAGTTCCGTACCTGTAGGCTGGACATCAAGTCGTCCGACGATCGCTGGCGGTGGTTCCGGCCGTGCCTGCTGGCCAGCATCCGCCGGTGTACCGCCCCGTGCAACTTCCGGGTGTCCCGCGAGGAGTACCGGCGGCAGGTCAAGAAGCTGATCTTCATCCTGGAGGGGAAGAAGGCCAAGCTGGTCCGGCGGATGGAGGCCGACATGGCGGCCGCCGCCGAGGCCCTGAACTTCGAGAAGGCCCGGCGGGTGCGGGACGAGATCGCCGCGCTGCAGAAGCTGGCCCTCCGCGGCGAGGCCGAGACCGACATCCAGCCGTCGGTCGTCCGGATCGACCCGAAGAAGGGGCTGCTGGGCCTGCGGAAGGTCCTCGGGCTAGAGAAGGCCCCGCGGACGATCGAGGGGATGGACATCGCCCACCTCGGCGGGACGGACACCGTCGCCTCCCTGGTGTCGTTCCTGGACGGGCTGCCGTTCAAGAACGGCTACCGCCGGTTCAAGGTCAAGACGGTCCCCGGGGTGGACGACTTCGCGTCGATGCGGGAGGTGGTCAGCCGGCGGTTCCGGCGGCTGCGGGACGAGGACGAGGTCTTCCCCGACATCCTGCTCATCGACGGCGGGAAGGGGCAGTTGAACGCCGCGGTGGCGGCGTTCAGGGCCTTGGGCATCGACCCGCCGTGCGTGATCTCGCTGGCCAAGCAGGAGGAGGAAATCTTCCGCCCGGGCGAGGCCGAGTCGATCAAGCTGAGCCGGCACTCGGCGGCGCTGCGGCTGTTGCAGTACGTCCGTGACGAGGCCCACCGGTTCGCCCAGCACTACCACCACCAGCTCCGGCGGAAGCGGCTGACCGACGAGTGAACGGGCGGCCCGGGGTCAACTGGCGGGTGGGTTGTAGGATTGTTTCCGGCCCGACGGGCCGAAGACGGGACCCGTCACCGGCCGGTATCTCCGTGCGACCTCCGCCCGGTTCCGGGAACACCGGCATCCCGAACGGTGCAGGCATTCACCCCACCTGCCACTCCCAGCCCTTCATCTCTCGCAGCCGCTCTGCGTCCGTCAGGTCGAACTTCAGTGGGGTGACGGTGATGTACTGGTCGGCCAGCCCCTCCACGTCGGTCCCGGGGGTCGGGTTCGGGCAGAGGAAGTCCGGGCCGGCCCAGAAGTACGTCCGGCCGCGGGGGTTCACCCGCCGGTCGAACTTCTCCTGGTACGGGCTGCTGTTCTGCGGCACCACCCGGACCCCCCGGATCGGCCCCCGCTCCAGCACCGGGATGTTGACGTTGAACAACGACCCCTCGGGCGGGTTGCGGGCGGCGATCCCCTCGATCACCTGCCGGGCCAGCCGGGCCCCGGCCGGGTAGTCCTTGATCTTCTGGTCGTACTCCAGCGACACGGCGATGGCCGTGCGGCGGAAGAACGCCCCCTCCACCGCGGCCGCGACCGTCCCGGAGTAGAGCACGTTGATGCCGGCGTTCGACCCGGCGTTCATGCCGCTGACGATCAGGTCGGGCGGGTCGGGGAGTAGCTCCAGCAGGGCCAGCTTCACCGCGTCGGCCGGCCGGCCCTCGACCGCCCAGCCGACGAACGTCTTCCCGTCGTCCTCGAACACCTCGCTGACCAGCAGCGGGTTGAGCAGCGTGACCGAGTGCCCGGCCGCGCTCTGTTCGGTGGCCGGGGCGACGACCGTGACCGTTCCGAGCTTCTGAAGTTCGGTGCGGAGTGCCCGCAGCCCGGGGGCGTAGATGCCGTCGTCGTTGGTCAGCAAGATGCGCATGGCCGGCCGCCTCCGTGAATGCCCCGAGGTCATTACACGGATTGGCGGCCACACGGGCAGGATGCCCGTGCCACGAGCCGTCGGCTATTCGCGGCAGGACAGGATCGTGACCGCGTGGAGGCGGAGGGCGGACCCGGGGTCGCCGAGGTCGATCCGCACGAGGTCCGTCTCCCGGTCGACGAAGACGTGGGCGTCGGCCGGGGTGCCGTGCGTCGGGTAGAGGTTGTCGATGATGCCGTACCCCGGGCGGGGAGGGTAGGACCCGTCCGCGTCCCAGCTCACCAGCGACACCAGCCCGATCGGCCGGGGCGACCCGGCCTCGTAGTCGAGCCTCAGCCCGTACACGTACCGCCGGTCGGGCAGGGCCACGACGAGATGCCCCGGCTTCGGGCCGACGACCCGAAACCAGCCGTCCCGTTCCTCCAGCCCCTCGGCCCGGACGACCCGGACCGGGACCGGGGTTTCGGCCAACGGGGCGTCCGGCACGAGGTCTCGGAAGACCGAGAACCCCTCCCGGCGCAGCAACAGATAGGCGGCCCGGATGTAGTCCCGCTCGGCCGGCGGGACGTGCCGGTCGACCACGAACGTGACCGGCAGCCCGGCCCGGATTTCGGCCTCCGTCCGGGCCTGCTTGTCCCGCCAGAACCGGCCGACGGCGAACGCCTCACGGGCGTTCGCCCAACTCCCGGCGATCAGTACTGCCAGCACGCCGGCGGTGATCCACCGGCCCGGGCGGGACGGGAAGACCGCCCAGGCGATGTAGGCCGCGGCCACCAGCGGCATCGCCAGGGTGGTGTACCTGTTGGCCGCCAGCACCCCGGTCATCGCCCCCCGGCCGTAGGCCAGCCCGAGGCCGAGGCACAGCACCCCGCCGACCACGCACCCGATGCCGACGGCCGCGACCCGATGCTCGGGCGAGCGGAGCCGGAGTGCCAGCAGCCCGGCGGTGGCCGCCAGCAGGGTCATCATCCCCGCGGCGTAGGCCGTCACCCCCGGCCCCGGCCCGTGAACGGTCAGCCCGACCGACCCGAACCCCAGGCCGACGAAGTTGACCGCGTTCACCGCGATGACCGGCAGCGACCGGGCGGTGGTGTGGTGGGCGGGCGGCCGGAGGCCCTGGAAGTAGAGCGGGATCAGGGCCAGCCCGGCGGCGGCCGCCGCCAGGGCGATGCCGCCGGCCAGCCGCCGGCCGGTCCGAAGGTTGACCACCCCGACATAAAGCAGGAAGCAGGCGAACGCCGGCGTGAGGGCCAGCCCGTTCGCCCCGCACAGCGGTAGGAGGAGCGTCACCAGCCCGGCAGCCGCCACCCGCGCCGGCGAGCCGGCGAACCCCCGGCCGATCACCAATGCGAGCATCATCAAAGCCAGGAGGGTCGAGGCGAAGAACTGAATCTGGAACCCCCAGAGGAGGTTTTCCCACTGGCCGAGGTTCATCACCGCCAGCGGGACGGCGGCGTCGGTGACGGCCCACCGGCCGCGGGCCTTTGCGACCGCACGGGCCAGCACGGCGGCCGTCGCCGCGACCAACACGGCGTTCATGAACACCGGCGCCCGGAAGTCGTTCCCGGCCAGCTTCACCGCCGCCACGAACAGGAGCTTCGGGACCGGGATGCGGTGCTCGTTGTGCTGGTGCCAGTACGCCCGCCACGACCCGAACGGGTCGGCCAGGAGCGGGACGTTGAAGTGCTCGTCGAGGAGCGGCAGGCGGGTCGCGGCCCGGGCGGCGAACACCAGCAGCAGCGCCAGGCAGACGACCCAGACCGCTGTCACCACCCCGAAGGCGATCCGGTCGGACGCCGGTTCGGGTGCCGGGTCCGGCGTCGTCACCACCGGGGCGGGCCGCCAGGCGAAACGGGTTCGGAGCACGGAGCCGTCCTTACCGGGTGCGGTCGAACCGGATCATCAGCCGCTCGGCCCCGGCCGCCCACGGGAACGTGCCGATCACCTTGGCCCCGAACCCGACCGCTCCGGCCAGCCGGAGGAAGTGGCCGCGGTTGACCCGCATCTCGCCCCGGTGCCCGGCCGCCCGGTCGGCCAGGTCCGTCACGATCACGTCGGCGATCACCGTCCCCCGCGGGCCGAGCAGCCGCCGGGCCTCGGCAAGCAGCAACACCGACTCGTCGGTGAAGGTGTGGGTGAAGACGCTGAAGAAGATGGCCAGGTCGAACGGCCCGGCCGAGTCCGGGAACGGCACCCGGGTCATCTCGCCCGGGGCGAACACGAAGTTCGGCCGGCGGTACGTCCGGCGGGCGAACTCGATCGCCTCCCGGCCGATGTCGGTGCCGTAGTACGCCCCCCGGTCGGACAGGTAGCCCTCCAGGGCCAGCGCCATCTGCCCGGTCCCGCAGCCGATGTCCAGCACCCGCGAGTCCGGGGTCAGCCCCTGCTCGACCAGCATCCCCCGCCGGGCCGCGGCCGACCGCTCGTACTCCTCCCGGCTGTGGTACGCCCCGACCACCCACCAGGAGTTGGCGTCCAGGTCGGCCGACCGGAAGACCCGGTGGTAGTCGATGTCGGTCGCCCGGGGGAACGTCACCGGGACCGGGATCACTTCGGCCGGGCTGCCGGTGACAGCCTGGCTGCCGGCCGTCAGGTCCCAGGCCAGGGTGAAGTCGCCGACCGCGGCCGGCCCGGGCACGGCCACCCGGATGTCGGCCCAGTCGCCGGGCAGGAGCGTGCGGGGCAGGGCGGCTTCGATCGGCCCACCGTAATCCCCACCGTTCCGGGTGATCCACCGGCCGCGGACCGCGACCCGGCCGGCCCCGGCCCGCGGCCAGACCCGGCGGGAGTGGTTCTCGACCCGGACGACCCAATCGGACGCGACGCCGACCTCGGCCGTCGGCGGGGCCGACCGGACGGACAGTCGGCCGGTCAGCTCGCCCCGGGGCGGCCCGGCCAGGCACCACCGGACGTGCCGGGCCAGCCGCCCGGCCGGGGTCATCCGCAGGACGCTCAGCACGGCCGCCCCTCCGCGAGTTTCCGACCCGGTCCCAGCCCGGCCCGCCGCCCCAGCCCGGCGAGCAGGGCGTACCCGTACCAGTAGGCGTACCGCGGCAGCCAGTTCCGCAGCCGGAACCGGGACTCGCCGGCCGTCCGGTCCCGCCAGGTGGTCGGCACCTCGGCGATGCGGACGCCGCGGCGGAAGGCCTTGGCCGTCAGCTCCAGGGCCACCTCGAACCCGCCCCGGCTCTCGATCCCCAGGGCGTTCACCAGTGCCGCATCGTAGAGCCGGAAGTTGTTCGTCGCGTCCCGGGTCGGGAACCCGGCGAGCAGGTGCAGGCTGGCCCCGGCCAGTCGGCTCAACGCCTTCTTTAGCCGCGGCCCGCCGACCTGCCGACCGCCGGGGCAATACCGGCTCGGGCAGACGACCCGGAACCCCTCGCGGTACAGGTCGAGCAACCGGGGGACGACCGACAGGTCGTCGGACAGGTCGGCCATGACGACCAGGGCCGGGCCGGTGCCGGCGACCTCGAACCCGGTCCGCAAGGCCCCGACGACGCCGGTGCCACGGTTGCGGGCGAGCCGCAGCCACGGCCGGGCCGCCATCAGCCCGCGGGCCACCGGCAGCGTGGTATCCGCTTCGGAGTCATAGACGGCGTGAAGGGTGAACGGCGGCGGGACGTGCCGCTCGACCTCCCGCACGAGCCGGGGGAAGTTTTCGGCCTCGTTGTAGACGGGGACGATCAGGTTCAGCACGTTGGCAGCTCAGGAGACGACTGGGCCGCTGATTTCAGCGCAGATGAAACCAAGATTGAAACAAACCTTGTTTTATCTGGTTTCATCTGCGCTGAAATCTGCGTCATCAGCGGCCCAGTCTTCGTCTTAAATCACCCCGACCTTGATCTGGTCGGCGATCCACGGGACGACCTCGTCCAGGATGGCGTCCAGGTCGGTGGCGGCCTCGAACCCGAGCAGCTCCCGGGCCTTGGTCACGTCCGGGATGCGGCACTGCACGTCGTACCGGAACGCCTGGTCGGCGGTGTAGCGGAACGGCCGGGAAGTCCCGTGAATCTTGTGCCAGATGCGTTCGGCCAGCTCGACCACGGTGGTCGAGGTCGGGGTGGACAGGTTGAAGTCCTCGTTCAGGGCGTTCGGGTGCTCGACGCACAGCCGGATGCCCCGGGCCAGGTCGCCGCCGTAGGTGTAGTGCCGGACCTGCTTGCCGCTGCCGAGGATGTGCAGCGGGTCCTGGCCCTTGAGCACCTTCTGGACCAGGTCCGGGACGACGTGGCTCATCGCCAGCTTGACGTTGCCGGAGTAGATTTCGTCTTCGCCACGGGCCCGCCGCTCGCCGATGCCGACGCAGTTGAACGGCCGGGCGATGGTGTACGGCAGCCCGTACTGCTCGTAGGCCCCCTGGGCGAAGTACTCGGCGGCCAGCTTCTGGAACCCGTAGGTCGAGGCCGGCGGCGGGCAGAGCCGCTGGTCGCCTTCCTTGCTCGGGAAGGTGGTGGCGTTCTCGAACACCATCGACGACGAGATGACGGTGATCTTCTTCAGGTCGGATGTCTTGTAGGCGTCGACGGCGGCGTCGAACGCGGCCGCGGTCAGCCGCTCGTTCTCGGCCAAGAGGTCGTAGGCGTAGGTGTGGAAGTAGGAGATGCCGCCGATCATCGCCGCCCCGGCGACGAACTGGTCGCACCCGTCGAGCAGCGACCGGAGCAGCTTGCCGTCCTTGGCGTCGCCGACGACGAGCTTGTACCGCGGGTGGGTGTCGCAGTCCTGCCGGACCGGGCCGTACTTCGAGTAGTTGTCGACCCCGACCACCTGGTGCCCGTGGGCCAAGAGCTCCTTGACCAGGTAACTCCCGATGAACCCGGCGGCGCCGGTGACGAGGGTCTTCATGGCGGGCGGTCGCGGCTCGTGGGTAAGGCGGGCGGGGCGGGTCCCGACCGGGCCGTCCGGGCGGGCTGGGGATACCCGGCCCGGACTCCCACTGTCAATCGGAAGTTCGGCCGCCCGCCTTGACCCGCGGTCGGGCCGCCCCGGGCGAGGGGTGGCCACCGGCGGGCGGAGGTCGTACCGGTACAACAGGTTCCGACGCCCCGGGACCGTCCCACCGTACCCGGTGCGTGCAGGGGGTCGGCCGTGGAGCCGTCGATCTTCCTCGACTTCAACCTGCCGAACGCGGTCACCTGGTTCTACTTCTCGCTCATCCTGACCGTCGCCCTGTTCTTCCAATTCGCCGGCGTCCTGTCGGTCCGCAACCTGGACCTCCTGGGCCTGTTCCTGTTGGTCCCGGGCTTTTTGCTACTCCAGGAGGCGGCCGAGCTGGCGGCCCGGGGGGACACCGCCCGGGCCGGCCGCGGGCAGGCGACCGGGTACACCTGGCTGGTGGCGGGGTCGGCCTACTGGTTCGCCCGGGCGGTGGTCGACCTGGCCCTGGTCCGCCGGCCGGTCCTACGGCCCAACCTGTCGGCCCCGGGCCTCGGGTTCCTGGGCGTCGCCCTGTTCGCGTGCCTGGCGGCGGTGGCGTTCCGGCCGGCCGGTGAGGCGGTCGTCGTCGGCCCGGTCGGGACCCGGCCGCTGCCGATCGAGCAGGTGAAGAACGCGGCCGACGAGGTGGTCCGGCAGACCCAGGCGGTGCCGGTCGACGCCCGGTTCTGGGTCGAGCGGTCGCTGGCGATGGTTTGCCACCTGGCGGTCATCCTCGGGCTGTTGTTCATCGGGCTGCGGCACTTCGGGGACGCGACCGCCGGGATGGCCGCCGGGACCCTTTACCTGCTCGTCCCGTACACGGCGTATCACATCGGCCAGTTCCACCTGGCCTGGCCGGCGGCGTTCGTCACCTGGGCCGTCTGCTGTTACCGCCGGCCGGTGCTCAGCGGCTGGCTGCTGGGGGTCGCGGCCGGGACGGCGTTCGTGCCGCTGCTCTTGTTCCCGCTGTGGGCCGGGTTCTACGCCCGGCGGGGGGCCGGGCGGTTTGCCGGGGCGTTCGCCGGGGGCCTCGGGGCCAGCCTGGGGGTGGTGGCGGCGGCCCTGTGGTGGGACGGGTGGCTGACCTCCGGGCTGACCGCGGCGGCGGCGACCGACTGGCTGCCGTGGCGGCGGCCGGCGGGGGAGGGCCTGTGGGCCGGGGTCCACGGGGCGTACCGGCTGCCGGTCTTCCTGGTCTACCTGGCGTTCGCCCTGACCCTGGCCGTCTGGCCGACCCCGAAGAACCTGTCCCACCTGATCGCCCTGTCGGCGGCGGTCCTACTCGGGGTGCAGCTCTGGCACCCGGACCGGGGCGGGGTGTACGTCCTGTGGTATCTCCCCCTCGTCCTGCTGATGGTGCTGCGGCCGAACCTGTCCGGGCACGAGCCGCCGGTGGTGGTGCCGGGCGGGGGGCTGGTGCGGCGGTGGGCCGGGGTGGCGTGGCGGCAGGTCCGGCCGGCCCGCGGGGCGAACACCTCGAACGAGCTGGCGGTGTAGGGCTTCCCCGCGACCGGCGGCGGTGGTAGAGTCCCCCGGCTCGAACCCGGGGGAACGATGCGGCGGGCGGCGTTAGCGGCGGTGGTCCTGGCCCTGGTTGCGGCCCCGCCGGTGTTGTACTCGTCCTACCGGCAAACCGCCCTGCGGAACGTTCGGGTGGTCGAGGACGGCGTCCTCTACCGCAGCGGCCAGCTCAGCCCGGCCGGGTTCGAACGGGTCCTGCACGACTACGGCATTAAGACGGTCATCACCCTCCGCAGCGTCCGGACGCCGGGCCTCCCGTACCCGGACGGGTGGGAGGAGGAAGTCTGCCGGGCGAAGGGCTTGAAGCACGTCCGGCTGGTGCCGAAAGTGTGGGGGGTGGACGAGAAGGGCGAGGTCCCGGCCGACGAGAACGTCCGGGCGTTCCTGGCGGTGTTGGACGACCCGGCCAATCATCCGGTGTTGGTCCACTGCTTCGCCGGCATCCACCGGACCGGGACGATGTGCGCCGTCTTCCGGATGGAGTACCACCGCTGGCCGGCCGACAATGCCATCGCCGAAACGCAGGTCTACGGGTTCGACCCGGAGGACATGCACGAACACATCGAGGGGTACTTGAGGGCCTACCGTCCGCGGTGGAAAACCGAACCACCGTCCTCGACGGGCGACCGGTGATGGGTTAGCATCCTCCCACCCCCTTGAGGGCCGACGGGATGCGACGCCCGAAATACACCCGCGAACTCCTAGCCCCGGTTGCGTCAGAATCGCGGTCGGTGGCTTAGGTCCTCCGCAAGCTCGGCCTCCAAGCCACGGGCGGGAACTACCGTCACATCAACTCGCGGCTCCGTCTCTTCGGGGTTTCCACGGACCACTTTCGGGGTCAGGGGTGGTCCAGGGGCGAAACGACGGCCACGGACGAGCGGTTGCCGTTCGTGGCCGACGGATGCGGCGGCCGGATGGTGAGGTTTTCGTTCAGAACTCGTCGGAATGCAACGGCGTCCGGCTCACCCGCCGGCTCCTCCGGTTGGGCCGCGTTTCCGCCTGTACCCGTTGTGGGATTAGCGAGTGGCAGGGCTGCCCGCTCAGCCTCCACCTCGACCACGTCAACGGCGTGAACAACGACAACCGGCTGGAGAACCTCCGCTTCCTGTGTCCGAATTGCCATTCCCAGACGGAGAGTTACTGTAAGAAGGGACGGGGCGGCGCGGCCCGGTGATGGAACTGGTAGACATGCAGGTCTTAGAAGCCTGTGCCGCAAGGCGTGCGGGTTCGAGTCCCGCCCGGGTCATTCGACGCCCATCCCCGTCACCCCTCCTCCGGTTTGACGAGTAATTCGCCCCGAGACATTAGAACGGCCCGGCCGACCAGCCCGACCCGGTCGTCGCGGCGGATCACCCGCACCACCCCGCCCCGCTCGGACGCCTGGAAGCCGACCATCTCGTCCTTCCCGAGCTTCTTCCCCCAGTAGTCCGCCAGGCAGCAGTGGGCCGAGCCGGTCACCGGGTCCTCGTCGATCCCCGCCCCCGGGGCGAAGAATCGCGACACGAAGTCGTAAGCCGGGTCGGCGGACTTCGCAGTGACGATGACGCCCCGGCAGCCGAGGGCCACCAGCCGCCGGAAGTCGGGCCGCAGGGCCCGCACCTCGGCGTCCGAGCCGACTTCCACCAGGTAGTCGAAGCAGCTCCGGCCGACCCACCCGGCGGCCGCCCCGAGCGCGTCGAGCAAACCCGCCGGCGGTTCACATGCGGTCGACGGCGTGACGGGGAAGTCGAGCTCGATCTGCCCGCCGACGGCCGGCGCGGCGGTGAGCGGGCCGCTCTTGGTGTGGAAGGTCAGCCGCTCCCGCGGGGCGGGGCCGTTCTCCCACAGGGCGTGGGCCGACCCCAGGGTGGCGTGGCCGCACAGGTCCACCTCGACGGCCGGGGTGAACCACCGCAGGTCGTACTCGGCTGCCGACCGGCGGACGAGGAACGCGGTCTCGGCCAGGTTCACCTCCCGGCCGACCAGTTGCAGCCACCGGTCCGAGGGCCAGGCCCGGTCGAGCAGGCAGACACCGGCCGGGTTGCCGCCGAACGGCCGGTCCGTGAAGGCATCGACGACGTAGAGGGAGAGTGGCATGGCGCCTCCGACGGGGTGAAAGTCGGGTCGGAGAACAGACCGGCCCGGGTCGGACGAGGTTCAGTCTACCCGGACCGCATTCCGACCACACCGGGCCACGGGTCCCGGCAACCGAGGTTGACGAACAGTCGATCGTAGTGATATTTTGTACAGTTAAGACCGAGGCGTCGCTCGGCCGCCGTGATCGCGGTCGGGCGGGGTCATCGTGCCGCCGACGTTTTGCACGAAGCAATCAACCCTCACCAGCAGTCGGGGCGATCACGACAGGGTACGGGACAGCAAGTTACGGATCGCAAGATAATTGCTGACAAGGACTTGCGGCCCCAAATTTGGCCGAGCACGACGGTACGGGGAGTCGGCTTATCGGTCCGAAGTGGTCATGTCGATTGGGGTTCGGTCCGGACGGGCGTGCTGTGAAAAACGAAGGGGGGAGGGGGTATCAACCGGTCCGATCCAACCCCAACTGCATCCGGATGGTGGTTCGTGGTTTCCGCCCATCCGGCCCGCGGGTACACTGTCCGGACCTGTCCGGTTCCAGACCGCTCGGGGCGCACCTCATGTCACGCCGACTCCTCGGATCACTGCTCGCCTTGGCCGGTGTCGGCCTCGGGTACGCCGTCTGGGCCGCCGACCCGCCCAAGCCGGCCGCCGACGCCCCGCCGCCGGCCCGCAAGCCGCTGACCACGTCGAAGGTGACGGGGTCGCCGGAGCCGCCGCCGCCGTTCAAGTACGTCCGGGTCTGGCCCGACGCCAAGTTCGACCACCCGCTGTTGTTCGCCAAGTGCCCCGGCACCGACCGCGTTTTCGTCGGCGAGCAGGCCGGCAAGCTCTACTCGCTGAAGAACTCGCCCGACGCCAAGCCGGAGGTCTTCCTCGACCTGCCGAAGGAGATCAAGACGGTCGCCCAGAACCCCGCGGCCACGGGCATCGGCGAGCTGTACGGCCTCGTCTTCCACCCGAAGTTCGAGGAGAACCGCGTCGCCTACGTCTGCTACACGCTGCGGGGCAAGGAGGGCGGGCCGCCGCTCGTCCCGGACGGGTCGCGGGTGTCCCGGTTCGTGGTGGCGAAGACCGACCCGCCCCGGCTCGACCCGGCCAGCGAAGAAGTCATCATCACCTTCCCCGGCGGCGGGCACAACGGCGGCGACCTCCACTTCGGCAACGACGGGATGCTGTACGTCTCGACCGGGGACGCCGCCAGCCCCAACCCGCCCGACCCGCTGAACACCGGCCAGGACTGCTCCGACCTCCTGTCGTCCATCCTGCGGATCGACGTGGACAAGAAGGACCCGGGCAAGAACTACGCGGTTCCGAAGGACAACCCGTTCGTCGGGATGGACGGCGTCCGGCCCGAAATCTGGGCCTACGGGTTCCGCAACCCGTGGCGGATGAGCTTCGACCGGCCGACCGGCAACCTGTGGGTGGGCGATGTCGGCTGGGAACTGTGGGAGATGGTCCACAAGATCGAAAAGGGCGGGAACTACGGGTGGAGCATCGTCGAGGCCCGACAGACGATCAAGCCGGACCAGAAGCCGGGGCCGACGCCGATCCGGCCGCCGGTGATCGAGCTGCCGCACACCATCGCGGCCAGCGTCACCGGCGGCTACGTGTACCGCGGCAAGAAGTTCCCGGAGCTGGTCGGGGCGTATGTGTTCGGCGACTGGGAGACCCGCCGGGCGTGGGCCGCCCGGTTCGACGGCGACCGGGTCAAGGAGCTGCCCGAGATCACCCGGCCGCAGGTCCGGATGTCGGCGTTCGGCGAGGACAACGCCGGCGAGCTGTACTTGCTCGACTACGACACCGGGCTGGTGTACACCCTGGAGCGGAACGACGCCGGGGCCAAGAACGCCAACTTCCCGACCAAGCTCAGCGACACCGGCCTGTTCCTGCCGGGGCAGGTCGGGTTCGTGGCCGACGGGGTGGTGCGGTTCGCCCCGAACTCGCGGCAGTGGCTGGACGGGGCCGAGGCCGAGCACTTCATCGCCATCCCCGGTGACGGCTCCGTTATTCTGAACAAGGACCCGAAGCCGCTGCCGGGGCAGGTGTTCTGGCACAACTTCCGGCACCACTTCCCGAAGGACACGGTACTGGTCAAGACGATCCGGCTGCCCGGCCGGTTCGCCGCCCACGAGTCGCCGTCGTTCCCGAAGGCCGTCGAGACGCAACTGCTTCACTTCGACGGCGAGGACTGGCGGGGGTACACCTACGCCTGGCGGGACGACGAGAGCGACGCCGACCTCGTCCCGGCCGAGGGCGGCGAGAAGGTCTACAAGGTCCACGACGCCTCCGCCCCCGGGAAGGCCCGGGAATGGGCCTGGAACTTCAGCAGCCGGAACCAGTGCCTGAGCTGCCACAACGCCTGGGCCGAGTACGCCCTGGCGTTCAACCGCGAGCAGCTCAACGGCAAGGGGGATGGCCCGGTCCCGAACCAACTCGTCCACTTCACGCAGATGGGCCTCATCCGCCGGGTGGACGACAAGGGCCAGCCGCTGCCGCCGTTCGACCCGGCCACCGTCGAGGCGGAGCCGGCTATCCCGGACCCGCACCGGGACGACAAGTACACCCTCGACCAGCGGGCCCGGGGCTACATCCACGCCAACTGCGCCCACTGCCACCGGTTCGGCGGCGGAGGCGGGGCGGTGCTGCTCGAACTCGACGCCTTCAAGCCGCTCGAGGAGACGATGGCGTTCGACGCCCGGCCGCGGCAGGGCGACTTCGGCCTGCCCGACCCGCGGATCATCGCCCCCGGCCACCCGGAGCGGAGCGTGATGTTCTACCGGATGGCCAAGTTCGGCCGGGGGCGGATGCCGCACCTCGGGTCGGAGGTGCCGGACCCGTTCGGGCTGGAGTTGGTCAACGAGTGGATCTGCTCGACGGGCAAGGTGCCGTTCTCCCGGCCGCCGGCCGAGGCGAACGGCTACGAGAAGGCGCTGGCGGCCCCGGGCTCGGCACTGGCGCTGGCCCGCGGGCTGGGGGCCGGGACGCTCCCGCCGGCCGAGCGGGCAAAGGTCGTCGCCGCGGTCGAAAAGGTCCCGCCGGGGGCGGTCCGCGACCTGTTCGAGGGTTACCTGCCGCCCGACCCGAAGGGCCGGAAGCTCGGCCCGAACCCCCGCCCGGCGACGGTTCTCGCCCGCACGGGTGACCCGGCTAACGGCGAGAAGCTGTTCTTCGCCGAGGCCAACCAGTGCGCCAAGTGCCACAAGGTCGGCGACAAGGGCGGGGCGGTCGGCCCGGAGCTGACGGCCATCGGCAAGACCCGGACCCGGGCGGAAATCCTCGAAGGCATTCTGGAGCCGTCCCGGCGGATCGAGCCGCAGTTCGCCGCGTACCTGGTGCGGACGGCCGACGGCCGGAGCCTGACCGGGCTGCTCGTGAAGCGGGACGACAAGCAGGTCGTCATCCGCGACGCCGAGGCGAAGGAGCACGCCCTGGCGGCGGCCGACGTGGAGGCGGTCCAGCCGGCCCGGCAGTCGCTCATGCCCGAGGGGCTGCTGGCCGGGCTGACCCCGCAGGAAGCCGCCGACCTGCTGGAATACCTGTGTAGCCGGAAATGAGTTGGCGGGCGGTAGACGCGAGCCGGCCGGTGGCCGAGGATTCTCCTCGGCGGTGGGCCGGGGAGCCTCTTCGGGGTGCTGGTTGTCTTCGGCCCGAAGGGCCGGTTCTGCCAGCCCGGGCCGCAGGCCCGGGTCGGCGTACCGCGAGGACCTCGGCCCTGAAGGGGCCGTTCCCATACCCCCCCCACCCGGCACGGTCTGGGACGACCCGTTCAGGGTCGGGGGTTTCGATCGCCCCATCCCCGGGCCTTCTGCCCGGGCTGGCGGAACGGGCTCTTCGGGCCGAAGGCAAAACACACCCGCCGGTTGATGACGGTCCGTTCGCCATGAGGTGTCGATGATCCGCCCCGCCACCCCGGCCGACGTGCCGACCATCGCCCGGCTCATCCGCGCGCTGGCCGAATACGAACGGCTCGCGGATCGTGTCGCGCTCGACGAGGCCCGGCTCCGCGACCACCTGTTCGGGCCGCGGTCGTACTGCGAGGTGTTGCTGGCCGAGGACGCCGGCCGGGTGGTCGGGTTCGCCCTGTTCTTCCACAACTACTCGACGTTCCTGGCCCGACCGGGTCTCTACCTCGAAGACCTGTTCGTCGAGCCGGCCCACCGCGGCAAGGGCCACGGCAAGGCCCTGTTCGTCGAGCTGGCGAGGCTCGCCGTCGAGCGCGGCTGCGGCCGGGTCGAGTGGGCGGTGCTGGACTGGAACGAGCCGTCGATCAACTTTTACAAGTCGCTCGGGGCCGAGGCCCTGGACGACTGGACCGTCTACCGGCTGTCCGGCGAAGCGCTGACGGGGCTGGCCGGGGCCAGCCCGACGAGGCCGAGCAACAGCAGGTAGCTGACGAGGTAGAAGTAGTTGTAGTTGGCCTGGAGGTTGAACAGGCAAAAGGCGAGCAGGGCCACCCCCATCCCGGCCGCCCCGGGGATCGGGGTTCGTGGCGTCCGGGCGACCGCCCATCCCAACATGGTCAGCATCCCCGCCCACAGGAGCGGCCTCGGCGGGACGACGCCGAACTCGTGGATGAACAAACTGGTGACGGTCAGCGAGTCCGGCCGCGGACCCATCCGGGCGTGGCCGAACAGGATGATGTCGAGGAACGGCTCGGCGTCCCAGACGAGGAATACTCCCAGGCACAACGCCGCGGCGGCTGCCGTCCCGACGACCAGCGGCCGCCACGACCGGCGGCAGGCCACGAAACAGGCCGGGGCGATCACCAGCCCGAACTGCTTCCCGACCAGCCCGAACCCGAGCAGCAGCCCGCCGACGCGATGGCCGCGTTGGGTGAGCACCAGCCCGGCCCCGAACAGGGCGGCCGGCATCGGCTCGTACCAGCCCTGTTCGAGGATCCGGGCGGCGAGCGGGTAGCCGAGGTACACCCCGGCCGCGACGACCCCGACGGCCCGGTTCCGGACCGTGTACCCGGCGGCCGCGATCATGGCCGCGGCCAGCAGGTCGCAACACACGTCGGCGTACCGCACGTCGAGTCCGGCGGCCGCGAACGGCAGGCTCAGGTAGACCGGCAGCGGCGGGTAGGTCGGCAGGTCGCGGACCGTCGCGGGCGCGTCGGGCTTGAACAGGTCGTAGGCCCGGGCGCGGTCGGTGGCGTACACGTTCGGGTATTCCGCGCCGTAGGGGTTGGCCCCGCGGAGAAGGTACTGCGGGGCGTCCCGCCGCCACACCCATACGTCGACGACCGGGTCGGGCGAGGCGACCACGCCGGCCAGCCGAACCCCGCCGCCGAGGACCAGCAAGGCCGGCAGCCAGACGCCGGCCGCCCGCTCCAGGTGTTCGACCGGCCGTGTGACGGCCACCGCCATCGCCGCGTACAGGGCCAGCCCGACCCAGGGCACGAGCCGGTGCGCAGGCGAGTCGGGGGTCGGGTAGGCGATCCCGTCCCAACAGGCGGCCCCGCACGGCAGGACGAGCCCCGCCAGGGCGAGAACGGGATGGGCGTCGGCGAACATTGGGCGGCGGACCCGGAGCAAGCCGAAGATCAGGAGCCCGGACAGTACGATGTGCGTGACGGTGCCGGCGTTCGGCTCGTACCCCAACACGAGGCGGGGCAGGGTGGCGGCGAGCAGGACGCCGACCACGAGGACGGCACGGCCCGCGAGGGCGGGCAGCACGAGCGTCCGGGCCGACCGCATGGACAGGGCGACCAGCCCGCCGGCCAGCCCGGCGAGCAGTAGGACGACCCCGAACAGCACATAGCCGCCGACCTTCGGGGTGGTGGCCGTCACGACCGCAACCACGACCGCCGCGAGCAGCCCGGACCGCACGTCCAACCGCATCGACAACACCTCGGGGGTGGCGGACAACGGCGTCCGGCCAGGCTGGCTGGCAAGCGAGTTTGTACGGTGTGTCGAGCGGACCGTCGTGCAGCGCCGACGCGACGAGAACCCCATCGACGTGACAGCGGGCGAGTCGGTCGATGTCGGTCCACGTCCGGACGCCGCCACCACCGACCACGGCCAGCTCCGGCCGGCCGCACTTGATCCGCTTCAACCAGTAGTTCGTGGTCGTGCCGTTCCCGGAGCCGACATCGGACAGGTCGAGCACGATGAACTGGCCCGCCCCGGTCATCATCCGCAGGGCGTCGACCATCCGGTCGATGTCCCCGGCACCCTCCACGCCCCAGACTTTCCGCCACTCTTCCGAATACCCCAGGACGAGGCCGTCGCGGAGGTCGAGCGACACGACCATGTTCGGGGCGAACCGGCCGCCGACCCGGCCGGCGGCCTTCTCACCGTCGAGCGTTTCGGTCCCCATCACTGGCAGTAGGCTTCGCCTCAGCTCCCACCGTCGCCACGGCCAGTGGGTTTCCCGCCGCCTCCACTCGGGGAAACGACGGATGTCCGGCTTGTCCCGTAACCCGATGTCGGCCCACACCCAAACGTTCGGGAAGGCGTCCGCCAGCCGGGCGGAGACTTCCGACGGCACCCGTTTCGTGATCGCGTCCAGGTCGGCCAGGTAAAGGATGTCCGAGCCGGTCAGGGCGACCAATACCCGGGCCACCTCAACGGGATCGGTCGAGTCGGTCAACTTGCTCCGGACCGGCCGGTACTCGCTCCGCCGGCCGCCGACCGCCCGGACGACCACCCCGTTCATCACGTCGATTACCGGGATGATCTGCGGCGGTCGGCATTCAGTCGGTTCGGCCGGGGTGAGCATCAGGAAGCCGCAAGCGTTCGTCGGTTGGTTGAGGTTGATTGGTTCGGCCACAGGGTGTGCGTGTTGCCGAACCAAACCAATCCGAGCCGGCCGCCCGAAACCCGGAGCCCGCGACAATCGGTGAAAGTCGGTTGGACGCCCGTGGCGGCCGGATTACAATACTCGCTTCCGGATCGGCCCGGGCACGGCCCCGCCGCGCCCACGCCCTGCGGAAACTGGTGCCCCAGAAACCGTGTTGGGGGCGTTCCTCTCCCGTTCGGAGGCCAAGACTTATCATGCGACAGCCGTGCGTGATCGTCAGCGGGTCCTCGGAGGTGGCGTCGTGGCTCTAGTCGATGTCAAGCAGCTGCTCGACGCGGGCGTCCACTACGGGCACCGGGCCAGCCGGTGGAACCCGAAGATGCGGCCGTACATCTACGGCAAGCGGAACCTGATCCACATCATCGACTTGCGGGAGACCGTCCGCGGGTTGCTCCGCGGCTACCGCTACCTGTCCCAGACCGTCTCCCGCGGCGGGCTGGTCATGTTCGTCGGGACCAAGCGGCAGGCCAAGGAGGTCGTGGAGCGGGAGGCACAGCGGTCCGGCATGCCGTTCGTCAGCGAGCGGTGGCTGGGCGGCACCCTGACCAACTACCGGACCATCCGCAACCGGCTCAAGCGGCTCCAGGAGCTGGAGGCCATGTGGCTGCCGGCCGGGGAGAACCCGAGCCGGGTCGACCTGAACGCCTACATGGCCGGGATGATGACCGAGTCCGGGAAGCTCGACCCGAACAAGGCCCCGGACACGTCGGACATCCGGACGCACTCGAAGAAGATGATCGCCAGCCTGAGCCGGGAGCTGCTGAAGATCCGCCGGAACCTGATGGGCATCCGGGACATGATCAAGCTCCCCGACGCCCTGGTCATCGTCGGCCCGAACAAGGAGCACATCGCGGTCAAGGAGGCCCGGCGGATGGGCGTGACCACGATCGCCCTGATCGACACCGACAGCGACCCGGACACGGTGGACCTGCCGATCCCGGGGAACGACGACAGCATCCGGTCGATCGAGGTGGTGCTGGGGAAGATGGCCGACGCCTGCCTGGAGGGCCGGGCCGCCCTGCCGCCGGAGCAGCAGGGGATGATCAAGCCCCGCCAACAGCAGCGGCCGCAGCCGGCGGCCCCGCCGGCCCAGCCCCAGCCGCAGGCCAACGGGGCCGCCGAGCCGGCCCCGAACCCGGCCGCGGCCCCGGCGGTCGGTTAAGTCGATCCCGAATCCGGCCGGGCGGGCCTAACGGACCCGCCGCCCATCCCGCCCCGGCGGCCTAGTTCCGGCTGCCGGGGTTCGTAACTTAATACCGAGTACGCAGTACTCCCGAGGCTCGGAGACCGATGGCCACCCCCGTGACCCCCCAGCTCGTCAAGCAGCTCCGCGACCGGACCGACCAGCCGATGGGGCTGTGCAAACAGGCCCTCGACCAGAACGCCGGGGACCTGGACCAGGCGATCGAGTGGCTGCGGGCCCAGAACAGCAAGATGGGGGTCAAGCGGGAGGGGAACGAGACGGCCGAGGGCCGGATCGGGGCGTTCGTCGACAACGCCGCCAAGGCCGCGGCCATCGTCGAGATGCGGTGCGAGTCGGCCCCGTCGGCCAAGAGCGACCAGTTCGTCGCCCTGGCCAACGAGCTGGCCAAGTTCGTCGCCCAGAAGAACCCGGCCGACGTGGCGGCCGCCCTGGCCCAGCCGCTCCCCGGCGGGTCCGGGACCGTCCAGGACCGGATCAACGACGTGGTCGGGGTGATCCGGGAGAGGATGGTCCTGCACAAGTTCCAGCGGCTGGAGGGCGGGGTCTACGGCGCCTACGTCCACCACGACGGGTCGGTCGGCGTCATGGTCGAGTGCAAGGGGGCCGCGGCCAACGACGAGCTGCTCAAGGACGTGGCCGCCCACGTCGCCGCCCTGAACCCGCCCTACGTCAGCACGGCGACCGTCCCGGCCGACGTGCTGGCCAAGGAGAAAGGGTTCGTCGACGCCGAGCTGAAGGCCGACCCGAAGAACGCCTCCAAGCCGGCCAACATCCTGGAGAAGATCGCCGAGGGGAAGCTGAAGACCCGGCTGGCCGAGGTGGTGCTGACCGAGCAGCCGATGGCCAACGCCGGCAAGTACCCGAACACCACCGTCGGCCAGGCCCTGCACAAGGCCGGGCTGGAGCCGGTCCGGTTCGTCCGGTTCAAGGTCGGGGCCGTCGCCCTTTGACCGGCACAATACCCTAATACCCACGGCCGGCGGCCCCGGCCAGAGACTCACGGAGCGGCGGACCGATGCCTCACACGGCGAGCGCGGCCAAGCGGCTGCGGAAGGCGGAGAAGCGGAAGGCCCGGAACCGGCTGGTGGCCAAGGCCATCAAGGTCAAGCGGAAGGCGGTCGCCGCCTCCCTGGAAGCCGGCGACGCGGCCAAGATCGGCGAGGACTTCAAGGCCGTGCAGCAGACCCTCGACCGGGCGGCCGATCGGGGGTACATCCACAAGAACAAGGCGGCCCGGCTGAAGTCCCGGCTGGCCAAGAAGATCAAATCCGCGGCCGCCAACCCCGGGGCCGGGGCGAAGCCGGCGAAGTAGCCGACCGGTCTTCATTTCGCAAAGAACTCGACGGCGTTGCGGAACAGCTTGAGGCCGTCGCCCTCGGCTTGCAAGCCCCGCCGGGTCCACTGCGGGTGCTGGGTCGGCAGGACGTGCCGCTCCGGGTGGGGCATCAGCCCCAGCACCCGGCCGGTGGCGTCACACAGCCCGGCCACGTCCCCGTGCGACCCGTTCGGGTTGTACGGCCGGCCGCCCGGCGACCCGTTCGCGGCGTAACGGAGCACCACCTGCCCGCTCTGGGCCAACCCGCGGAGGATCCACTCCTTGCGGGCCACGAACCTCCCCTCCCCGTGGGCGACCGGGACGTGCATCCGGTCGATCCCGGTCAGGAACGGGCAGTTGCCCGGCGTCACCTCCAGGTCGACCCAGCGGTCGCCGAACCGGCCGGAGTCGTTAAGGCCCAGGGTGGCCAGCGGCCCGTCCTCGTCCGGCGGGACGAGCAGCCCGGCCTTGAGCAGGGCCTGGAACCCGTTGCAGACGCCCAGGATCAGCCTCTCGTCGTCTCGGAACTGGCGGAGGGAGTCGGCCAGGAAGTGCTGGAGTTGCAGGGCAACGACCTTCCCGGCGGCCACGTCGTCGCCGTAGCTGAACCCGCCGGGAATGACCAGGATTTGGTACTTCCGCAGGCACCGCGGGTCGGCGCGGACGGCCCGGGCGTGGACGCGGTCGACCTCGGCCCCGGCGGTCCGCAGGGCGAAGGCCGCCTCCTCGTCGCAGTTCGCGCCCGGGGCCCGGAGGACGATCGCGCGGGGGGTGGCCATGACGAAAAGTCCGGGAAAGTCGGGATTTGCCGTTGACGCCCCGGGCGGGGGCGTTCAAACTCGTTGTAACGTCCCGTTGCCCCCCCAACCAGAGGGCCGGACGGAGCTGCCGACGGTCCCCACGTCTCGACGGGCCGTAACCGGGGGGAGTGGGGTCCGTTCACTTTTTTCCGCCGGGCGTGTTGACACCCCCGGGGGGCTTCCTTATCATTCCGTTGTCGCCGCTCACCCGGCGACAATCGCAACGGGAACGGTTCTCTGAATCGTCTCCGAAGTGGTCGCGGTCTTTGGGAGTCTGTGTGGTTGGTGGTGGTCGGGCGTGTGCCCGGCCGGCCGGGCGGGGGGACCCGCGCGGCCGGGATCGCGGCCGGCCTTCGGGCCGGCGTGGGATCACGTTGAAGGGTTTGATCCTGGCTCAGAACGAACGTTGGCGGCGTGGATGAGGCATGCA
>JAIEQN010000646.1 GCA_019747685.1 Gemmataceae bacterium | reverse complement strand
GCGGCGGTCGCCCTGGCCGTCGCCCCGGCCCCCGGCCGCCCGGCCCGCCCGCCGGAGGAGGACAAAATCCCCGGCCCGCCCCAGCCGGTTCAGCTCGACGACCTCGGGCCGACCGCCGCCCTGGCCGAGGCCACCGAGTTGGTCAAGGCGGGGAAGGCCCGGTCCGTGTTCGAGGTGACCGGCAAGGGCCTGACCGCCGCCGTCCTGGACACCGGGCTGCGGGCCACCCACGTCGACTTCAAGGGCCGGGTCAAGGCCCAGGTGAACTTCACCCCGGACAACAACGGGGCGGCGGACAACGCGGCCGACGGGAACGGCCACGGGACGAACGTGACCGGGATCGTGGCCGCCGGCGGGCCGGCGGCCGGCGGGATCAACACCGGGATGGCCCCGGGGGCCGGGGTGGTGGCGATCAAGGTCCTGCGGGACAACCCCCAGCTCGGCGGGGAGTGGGCCTGGCTGATCGCCGGCCTCGACTGGGTGCTCGACCCGGCCAACCGCCAGCAGCACAACATCACCGTGGTCAACGTGTCGATCAGCGACCACCTGACCCACCCCGGCGACAACTTCGACCCCACTTCGAGCCGCCGGAAGATTCGGGACCGGATCGCCCTACTGCGCCAGGCCCGAGTCCCGGTGGTGGTGGCCGCCGGGAACGGGTACGGCCCGAGCGGGCAGCCGGGCATGGGGTTCCCGGCCATCTGCCGGGAGACGGTCAGCGTCGGGGCGGTGTTCGACGCCGACTGGGGGGCGATGGGCCCGTATAGCCACGGCGGGACGGCCCTCTCGACCCGGGCCGACCAGATCGCCCCGTTCTCCCAGCGGCTGCACGCCAGCCACCTGTCCGTCGACGCGGCCACCCGGACCGACTTCTTCGCCCCCGGGTCCCCCAAGCAGTCGTCCGGGATCGGGGGGGACGACAAGCCGTCCCTCCAGGAGGCCGGGACCAGCCAGGCCAGCCCGGTCGTCGCCGGCGTCATCCTCCTGATGCAGGAGTACCACCTGCGGAAGACGGGCAAGCTGCCGGCGGTCGACGACCTGGAGCGGTGGCTCCAGGGCGGGGCCGACACGGTGGTCGACGTGATCCCCCCGCCCGACCAGCCGTACGACAACGTCCCGCACAGCGGCCTGCCGTACCTGCGGGTGAACGCCTGGCGGGCGATGACGGTGATGAAGGCGACCCTGGACGAGCAGGGGGCGCCGGCCGCCGCGTCGGCCTCCGGGGAGGTGGCCAAGGCCCGGGCGGCGGCGAAGAAGCTGCTCAAGGACCGGAAGTGACCGCCGGCCGGCTACTCGGCCGGCGCCGGCGGCCGGCCGACCGCCACCCGGACCTCGCCGGGGTGCTTCGGGACGACCGCCAGGACGTACGGGGCGGTCGTCGCCTGGGTGTACATCTTGTCCGGGTTCGGTGTCCGCTCCGTCACCCGGACGGTCAACCCGCCGGCCGCCCGCTCGACCCGGGCGACCTCCAGCCCGTACCCGCCGCTCGGCCGCCCGCCGGCGAACACCGCGACCACCATCTCCTTGCCGAAGTCGACCTCCGGGACGGCCGGGCCCGGGGGCTGGCGGGAGTGGACCCGTTCCCACAGGGCTTTCCACTCGGCCGGGTCGCGAACGATCTGGTGCCGCGGCTTGAACTCCGGGCTGCTCGCCCCGGCCCACGTCTGGCGGATTTTGACCTCGGTCGGCAGGCCGGCCAGGGCTTGCGGCCAGGCGGCGAGTAGGAGCGCGGCGAACATGGAACCCCTCCGACGGGCGCGGGCGGCGTGAGGCGGGCCGGACGGCGGCCGCCGTCCGCACGACCCTATTCTACCCGATCCCTCCGCTACCGGGTGCCCCGTCGGTCGAGCGGGTGCCGATTGCTGGTGTTTCTCGACGGCCTCGCCCCCCGCCTGGACCGGCCCGGCCGCGATCTTGCTACGAGTGGAAAATTCGACCGGCCGAAACCCACGGGCCGTCACCCGAGCAGCTCGGCCCGCACCCGGCCGGGGCCACCGACCGGGTACGGGCGGCCGAGCCGGTCGTGGATTTCCCCGGCCGGGTCGATCCCGAGGACGTGGTACAGGGTGGCGACCACGTCCTTCGGGGAGATCGGCACCTCGGTCACGTCCCCGCCGATCCGGTCGGTCCGACCGACCACGCGGCCCTTCGCAAAGCCGGCCCCGGCGAACAGGGCCGAGTACGCCCGTGCCCAGTGGTCCCGCCCCCCGCCGGGGACGTTCTGCACCCGCGGGGTCCGCCCGTGCTCGCTCAGCACCACCACCGCGGTGTCGGCCAGCAGCCCGCGCTGGTCGAGGTCGTCGAGCAGGGCGGTGAACGCCGCGTCTAGCCCCGGCCCCAGCTCGTCCTTTAGCCGCGGCTCCTGATAGACGTGGGTGTCCCAGCCGGTGTTCACCAGCCCGTACTCGTCCCAGCACACGGTCACGAACCGGCCGCCGGCCTCCAACAGCCGCCGGGCTGCCAGGCACGACTGGCCGAACAGCGTCATGCCGTACCGGTCCCGGACCTTCGGCGGCTCCCGCTGCACGTCCAGGGCGTCCCGGAGCTTGCCGGAGGTGAGGACGGCCCGGGCCAGCGCCCGGTGCCGGTCGAACGCCCCGACGGCCGGCTCGGCGTCGAGCCGGCGGCGGGCGGCGTCGAGCTGGTCGAGCAACGACGCCCGCCCGCCGAGCCGGTCGAGGGTGAGGGTGTCGTCCGGGGCGACCGCCTCGAACCGGTCGCCCGGTCGCACCCCGGCGTACGGGTCGGGGACCACCCGCCGGGGAGTCTTCGGGTCGCCCGAGTCGCGGAGGATGTCCCGGGTGCCCTTCGCCCGGAACTCGGCCCAGACCGGGTTGTAGGCCGGGCCGAGGAACCCGCCGTACGGGCCGGGGCGGGACGGTCCCCGCTTCGACCCGAACGGGAACGGCAACCAATAGTTGCGGGGGACGGCCGGGGGCGTGGGGTCGGTCCGGCCGGCCAGGTAGTCGACCACCGACCCGACGAACGGCCAGTGCCGGGTGTCGCGGAAGGTCGTCTCGAGCGGCAGGTCGGTCGTCGGCACACCGCTGAGGGCGTAGGCCGTCCCGTGGATCGGGTCACGGTGGGTCAACGACCGAAGGACCGTGACCCGGTCGAGGACGCCGGCGATCCGGGGCATAACCTCGCCGACCCGGACGCCCGGCAGGGCGGTCGGGATCGACCCCAGCCCGCCGCGGATTTCGGCCGGGGCGTCGGGCTTCGGGTCGAACGTATCGAGCTGGCTGGGCGACCCCCACAGGTACAGCAGGACGCACCGCTTGGCCGACCCGAACCCGCCGGCGATGGTCGCCGGCGGGTTCGGGTCGGCGGCCCGCGACCAGCCGGCGAGGGTCAGCCCGAGCGGGGCGAGGGCGCCGACGTGGAGCAGGTCGCGGCGGGACAGCCCGTCGCAGAACACCTTGTTCGACCCGAGTACGCGGAGCATCGCGTATGACCTCTCGGTTGGGTCGGCACGCCCGCCGGGGTGTCGGGGCGGACGCGAGGGGCCGATCCGCGGGCGACGGATTTCGCCGCACGAGGTGGTGGAGGGCTGGCAGCCGGTCCGGCAATCATACCCCGGACACGAGGCCCGCGGCAACCCGGTCGGGGCAGGGCGGACGGGTGCGGGCCACCCGGGGAGCCCACAACCGGCACGGCGGCCGGAGTCGGGAGCCGCCCGGGGGCCCGGTCGAAGTGGGGGCGTCGGTCAGGCGAGCAGCCCGTCCACCACGTTCCCATGCACATCGGTGAGCCGGTAGTCCCGGCCCTGGAACCGGTACGTCAGCCGGGTGTGGTCGAGGCCGAGCAGGTGCAGCAGGGTGGCGTTCAGGTCGTGGACGTGGACCGGGTCGGCGGCCACGTTGAACCCGAGGTCGTCGGTCTCCCCGTGGACGTGCCCGGCCTTGAACCCGCCGCCGGCCAGCCAGACGGTGAACGCCCGGTTGTGGTGGTCCCGGCCGTCGGTCCCGCCCTGGACCATCGGGGTCCGGCCGAACTCCCCGCCCCAGATGACGATCGTGTCCTTGAGCAACCCTCGCCGCTTCAGGTCGGCCACCAGGGCGGCGCTGGCCCGGTCGGTGTCCAGGCAGTTCTGCTTGACCCCGCCGACCAGGTTGGCGTGTTGGTCCCAGGCTTCGTGGAACAGTTGCACGAACCGCACCCCCCGCTCGACCAGCCGGCGGGCCAGCAGGCAGTTGCGGGCGTAGCTCGCCTCGGTCGGGCTCTTGATCCCGTACTCGTCCAGGATCGCCTTCGGCTCGGCCGACAGGTCCATCAGCTCCGGGGCGCTGGTCTGGAGCCGGTAGGCCATCTCGTAGCTCTGGATGCGGGCCTCGGTCTCCGGGTCGTGGGTCGCCTGGTGGGCCAGGCCGTTGAGCCGGTTCAGGGAGTCGAGCGACGCCCGTTGGGCCTCGGCGTCGACCCCGCCGGGGTTGGACAGGTACAGGACCGGGTCGCCGGCGGCCCGGAACGGCACCCCGCCGTACTCGGTCGGGAGGAACCCGCTGCCGTAGTTGCCGGCCCCGCCGCTGGTGCCCTTGGCGCTGGTCAGGACCACGAACCCGGGCAGGTCCTTCCCCGCGCTGCCCAGGCCGTAGAGGGTCCAGGCTCCGAAGCTCGGCCGGCCGAACTGCTGGCTGCCGGTGTTCATCAGCATCTGGGCCGGGGCGTGGTTGACCGCGTCCGTCTGCATCGACCGGAGCAGGCAGAGGTCGTCGGCGATCTTCGCGGTGTGCGGCAGGACCTCGCCCAGCTCCATCCCGCACCGGCCGTGTTTGGCGAACTTGAACTTGGGCCCGAGCAGGGCCGACTTGGGGTTGATGAACGCCGCCCGGTAGCCTTCGAGCAGCGACGCCGGCGGGAGCTGGCCGTCCCGCTTGGCCAGCTCCGGCTTGTGGTCGAACAGCTCCAGGTGGCTGGGTGCCCCCGCCTGGAACAGGTAGATGACCCGCTTGGCCTTCGGCTCGTGGTGCGGCTTCTTCGGGGCGAGCGGGTTCGGGGCGGCGTCGGCCGCCAGCAGCGACCGGGCGGCGATCGCCCCGAGCCCAACCCCGCAGGATTGCAGGAACCACCGGCGGGCGAGAGAGGTCGGGTACATGACGCGGCCCCGGGCTAGTTCTTGGTGACGGTCTCGTCCAGGTTGAGCAGCACCCGGGCCACGAGGGTCCAGGCGGCGGCGTCCTGGGGGGTGGTGTTGGGCGGGAGGGCCGGCGACCCGGCCGGGTCGCCGGTGGCCACCTCGCGGGCGCTCAGCCACCCCTCGGCCAGCCGCCGGCGGTGATGCTGGAGGAGGTTCAACACCTCCTCCCGCTCGGCCCCGGTCGGCCGGCGGCTGGTGCAAAGCACGAAGGCGTGGTCGGCCCGGGCGGCGTCGTCCGGCCCGCCCTCCCGCAGCACCCGCAGGGCCAGCGCCCGGGCGGCCTCCACGAACACCGGCTCGTTCAACCCGGTCAGGGCCGCGAGGGGCGTGTTCGACCGGACCCGGCGGGCGACCGAGCAGTCCCCGGCCGGGGCGTCGAACGCCGACAGCACCGGGTCCGGCATCGACCGCTTGCGGAAGACGTAGAGCGACCGGCGGTAGCGGTCCGGGCCGGTCGGGGGCACCCAGTAGTCCGGGCGGGTGTAGTTGTAGTCCAGCACGTTCTTGGGCACCGGCGGGTAGACCGACGGCCCGCCGAGCTTGTGCGTCATGAGCCCCGACGCCGCCAGGGCGATGTCCCGGACCACCTCGGCGTCGGCCCGGAACCGCGGCCCCCGGGCCAGAAGCCGGTTCCGCGGGTCGCGGTCCGACAACTCTTTCGTCGCCGCGGAGGACTGCCGGTAGGTTTCGCTGGTGACGATGGTGCGGATCAGGTGCTTGCGGCTCCAGCCGTGGTCCATAAAGTCGACGGCCAGCCAGTCGAGCAGCTCGCGGTGCTCGGGCACGGGGGCCCGGGTGCCGAAGTCCTCGGGCGTCTCGACCAGGCCGACGCCGAAGACCGCCTGCCAGGTCTGGTTGACGGCCACCCGGGCGGCCAGCGGCGACCGCCGGTCCACCAGCCAGCGGGCGAACCCGAGCCGGTCGCGGGGCTGGTCCGCGGGGAACGGGTGGAGGGCGGCCGGGGTGCCGGGCGGGACCTCCTCCCGGGGGCGGTCCCATTCGCCCCGGTCGAGCAGGTGGGTCTGCCGCGGGTCGGCCGTGCCCCGCTCGGCCAGGTGCAGGACGGTCGTGCCGGCGGTCGGGAGGGACTTGTACTGCTCGTCGATCTCGCGGTTGAGGGCGTCCAGCTCCGGCACCGACCGCCGCCAGGCGGCGAACAGCGCCTCCCGCTGGGCGGGGGTGCGGTCCTTCGCCGGGACGAGGGAGGCGAGGACGGCCGCGTGATCGACCGGCGGGGCGGCCGGGTCGGCGGCCGTGGTCAGGCTGAGCCGGGCGCAGCCGAGCATGTCGCCCATCCGCAGCGACACCTTGAGCTGCGTCCCGGCCGGGTGGGTCAGCGGCTTCTCGAACCGAACCACGGCGGCGCTGGGCTGGTTCCGGCGGCCCGGCCCGCGGTCGGCCACCCAGGCCGTGTCGTCCTTGCCGTCGACGATGTTGGCCGCCGAGTGCTTCGGGTCCGGCCCGGCGAAGTCGGCCGTCGCCCCGGCCAGCTTCACCTTCTCCCAGTCCTTCGCCCCCGGCGGCTTGACCCAGACATCGATCCCCTTGACCGCCCATGTCCCCAGCCGGCTGCGGCCGGGGCCGCCGTGGGGCAGGTCGCGGTTCGGTAGCGCCTCCAGCCGCAGGCCGGTGACGCCGTCTAGTGCCGGCGACGCGATCGCGAACACCTCGTCGCTGGTGTGCCCCTTCATGAGCAGGGACTTGTCCGCCTCCTGGGTCGGGTGGTTCAGCCCGCTGACGCTGCCCAGCTCGGTCGCCTCGATCGGCGTCCACGCCGGCTGCTTGGCGGCCAGTGCGTCGGCACAGGCGGCGAGTTCCGCCTCCCACCCCGGCCGGGCCGCCCGGGCGCGGTCCTCGACGGCCCGGATGCGGCCGCGGGTCGATTCGATCTGCTTCAGTTGCTCGGGGGTGTAGACGGCGGACTGGGCCTCGTAGGTGTTGTTCAGGAAGGCGAACAACCCGAAGTACTCGCGGTGGGTCAGCGGGTCGAACTTGTGGGTGTGGCACTGGGCGCACTGGGCCGACAGCCCGAGGACGGCCTTGCCCAGGCAGTCCAGCCGGTCGAACTGCTCGACCATCCGGAACTGCTCGGGGACGATCGCCCCCTCCTCGTTAATCATGCTGTTCCGCAAGAACCCGGTGGCGATGACCTGGTCTTGCGTCGCTCCGGCGATGAGGTCGCCGGCCACCTGCTCGATCACGAACCGGTCATACGGCATGTCCCGGTTCAGGGCCGCGATGACCCAGTCCCGCCAGGCCCACATTTCCCGCGGCAGGTCCTTCTCGTACCCGTTGGTGTCCGAGTACCGGGCCAGGTCGAGCCAGTGCCGGGCCCACTTCTCGCCGAACCGGCCGCTCGCCAGCAGCCGGTCCACGGTCTTCTCGAACCCGTCCCGCTCGTACGCGGCCAGCTCGTCCGGCGACGGCGGCAGGCCGATCAGGTCCAGGTAGAGCCGGCGGCAGAGGGTCGAATTCGGGGCCGGGCCGGCCGGGGTCAGCTTCTCCCGGCGGAGCCGGTCGCGGACGAAGGCGTCGATCGGGTGTTCGGCCCCGGCCGGGGGCGGGGCCTTGACCGGCGGGACGAACGCCCAGTGGGCCTCGTACTTCGCCCCCTCGGCGATCCACCGCCGGATGACCTGCTTCTGGGCGTCCGTCAGCGGCTTCTTCTCGTCCGGCGGGGGCATCACCACGTCGGCGTCGTGGCTGGTGATCCGGCGGTAGAGTTCGCTCTTGTCCGGGTCGCCGGGGACGACGGCCGGGTCGCCCGACGACCCGCCCTTGGCCGACCCGTCGGCGGTGTCCAGCCGCAGCTTCCCCTTGCGGTGCTTGGGGTCGACCCCGTGGCAGAGGGTGCAGTGTTCGGCCAGGATCGGCCGGACCTCCCGCCCGAAGTCGACCGGCGGGGCGGCCCGGCCCGGCGACCCGACCGCGAGGACGAGGGACAACGAACCGATGAGCCGGGTCATCCGTCGTACTCCGAACGACCTTACGCCATCCGGACAGTATAGGGCCGGGGGTTGGTCGGTCCGGACCCCGGGCCGCGGCGGGGTCGGGGCGGCATTGCCGGGGTACGGCCGGTTCATGAGCGGCCCGTTTTCGCCCCAACCCCCGGTCGGGCATTCGGTTTGTGCCGTTCGCATGACCGGACCCCCCCTCCCCCCTCTTTTTTCACGCGTCCGTCATCACCGCCGATCGCCTGGGATTTCCAGTGTTTTCGCGGTGGGCCGTCGCCGAGGGTCTGCCGTGCTCGGCCGTCCGACGCACCCGAACCCGCTGGCCGGCTCACGGTTGCGACCCGACGCCCGCATGACCGGACCCGGCCGTGCTGGCCGCCCGTCCGGCCCGAACCCGACCGCGGACCCAGGTCGGGACGGACTTATACATCTGTACCCTACACTCCCGGCTGGTGCTGTCAAATCCGATCGGGCAGTTTTTCCGGTACGGCATCGGGTTGGCGGTACAGGCCTACCGGCCGGTGCCACCGACACCGGCCGGTCAGGCGACCGAGCCGAGGAGTCGTTCGATGACGGCCGGGTCGGCCGGCTTGGTGAAGTGGTGGTCGAACCCGGCCTCCCGGGCCCGCCGGCGGTCGTCCTCCTCCCCGTACCCGGTCAGGGCGACCAGCACCGGCCGCTTCCCGGCCGCCTCGTCCCGGATGCGGCGGGCCACCTCGTACCCGTCCAGCCCCGGCAGCCCGATGTCGCACAGGACCAGGTCCGGGGCCGCCCGGCGGGCCAGCTCGACCCCGTCCGGCCCGGTGTAGGCCACCGCCACCTCGCTCCCGGTCAGCTCCAGGAACATCCGCAGGCTGTCGGCCGCGTCCCGGTTGTCCTCGACGATCAGCACCCGGAGTCGCCGCTTGGCCCCGGCCTCGGGTGGCGGGGCGTCAGCGGGCGGGGCGACCGGTTCCGCCGTGGTCGGCAGGGTCACGGTGAACTCCGCCCCGCCCCCCCGCCCCGGGCTGGCCGCCCGGACGCTCCCCCCGTGCAGTTCGACCACCCCCTTGACCAGGGCCAGCCCCAGCCCCAGCCCGCCCCGGCTCCGGTCCAGGCTCTCGTCCGCCTGGGTGAAGGCGTCGAACACCCGCGGCAACAGGTCCGGGGCGATCCCGACCCCGGTGTCCCGGACCCGGAGGACGGCCGCCCCGTCGGCTACCCCCAGGCCGACGGCCGCATCCCCGCCCCGGTCGGTGAACTTGGCCGCGTTGGCCAGCAGGTTGTTCACCACCTGGGTCAGCCGGGTCCGGTCCCCGTCCACCCAGACCGGGGCGTCCGGCAGGTCGAGGGCCAGCCGCACCCCGGCCGCGTCGAACGCCCGGGCCTCGTCCGCCGCCACCTGCCGGACCACCCGCCCGAGGTCCACCCGCTCCCGCCGCAGGTCCACCTTCCCGCGGGCCACCCGGGAGGCGTCGAGCAGGTCGGCGACGATATGGGCCAGGTGCTCGACCTGCCGGCCGATCAGCTCCCGGACCCGGCCGACGGTCGCCTCGTCCCGGGCCAGCCCGAGGAGCCGGACGCCGTTCTTGATCGGGGCCAGGGGGTTCCGCAGCTCGTGGGCCAGCATGGCGATGAACTGGTCCTTCCGCCGGGCCGCGTCCCGCAGGGCGTCGTTGGCCGCCGCCAGCTCGGCCGTCCGCTCGGCCACCGTCCGCTCCAGGTCCTCGTTCAGCCGGCCGACCTCGGCCGCCGACCGCTCGGCCTGCTCGTACAGGGCCCGGTTCAGGTCGGCCGACCGCCGCAACGACGCGACGCCCGCGGCGACCTCGCGGGCCATCCCCCGGAACGCCCGGTCGAGCTGGGCCACCTCGTCGGTCCCGGCCACCGGCGGGGCCAGCTCCTCCCCCCGGGCCAGCCGCCGAACGTTGCCGGTCAAGGCGGCCAGCCGGCCGCCGACGCTCCGGCCGAAGACGACGGCCAGCCCGAGGGTGATGACCAGCGACGCCCCGGCCCCGACCCACAGGGCCTGCCGCTGCCGGGCCCGAGACTGCTCCAGGTCGGCGGTCCGCTCCCGGTCCAGGGCGTCCTCGGTCCGGATGAACGCCGTCATCGCCTCGACGATCGCCGCCTGGAGCCGGGCGTTGGTGTCGCTCCGGGCCCGGTCGATGGCCGCCTCCCGGTCGCCGGCGGCCGACAGCCGGACCGTCTCCGCGTGCCAGGTCATGAACTCGGCGATCGAGGCGGCGATGGCCCCCACCTCGGCGGACTGGTCCGGGTTGTCGGCCACCCGCCGCTCCAGCTCGTCCACGTCGAGGGGGAGTTGCCGGGCGGCCCGCTCGTAGGCCGCCCGGAGGTCCGGGTCGGCGGACAGGATGAACCCGCGGAGGCCGGTCCCCAGTTCGAGCAGGTTCCGCAGGACCACCTGGGTCTGGCGGAGGACATCCTTGGAGTGCATCGACCACCCGACCGCCCGGGCGTTGCTCCGCTCCATGTCCGCGATCAGGACGACGAAGGCGAGCTGGAGGACGAGCGGGGCGGCGATCAGCACCAGCCCCTTCCGGAAGACGCTCAGCCGGTTCCACACGCGGGCGTACTCCGCAGCGGCGGTCGGGGGCCGGGGCCGTCCGACCAATTGTATCGACGGCCTGACGCCCACCCACCCGGCCGTGCGGTCGTGGCTCGGGTTCTCGACTCCCCCGCGCGGGGGAGGTGGAGAACCGGGTGCCGGGGTCCGGGTTCGCTTGTGCCACTAAATCGGCATCCGATCGGCGTTCAGCGTTTCGTTCCGGGTGCGGCCTTCCGCGGCCCGGCCGGGCGGGTATACTGGCACCCGCCTCGGCGGCCGGCCGCCGAGCCACAAACCGCCCCCGGCCAGGACCGTTCGCCCATGAAGACCTCGCCCCGCCGCCCCGCGCCCCGGTTGTGCCTCGAACCGCTCGAAGACCGGACCACCCCGGCCACCTTCACCGTCCGCAACGCCAACGACGCCGGGGCCGGGTCGCTCCGGCAGGCCGTGCTGGACGCCAACGCGACCGACGCGGCCGACCGGATCGAGTTCGACACCGCCTTCTTCGCCACCCCCCGGACCGTGACCCTCGCCGGCGAGCTGGCCGTCACCCGGGACGTGACGATCGCCGGCCCGGGGGCCGACAGGCTGACCGTCAGCGGGAACGACGCCGCCCGGGTGTTCAACGTCGACGACGGGAACGGGGCGGCCGACCGGACCGTCCGCATCGAGGGGCTGACCGTCACCCGCGGGCGGACTGCCGGGGACGGCGGCGGTGTCCGGAACGCCGAGTCCCTGACCGTGGCCGACGCCCTCGTGTCGGCGAGCGCGGCCGGGTTCAACGGCGGGGGGATCGCCAACGACTTCTTCGCGGCCACAACCCTGACCCACTCCGAGGTGACCGGGAACTCGGCCGGCTACCGCGGCGGCGGGGTGTTCAACATCATGACCGCCACCCTGACCGTGACCGGGGCCACGGTGTCCCTGTACACGGTCGGTTACGGCGACGGCGGCGGGGTGTACAACGGCGGCACCCTGACCCTGACCGAATCCGACCTGACCTCGAACGTCGCCACCACCGGGGGCGGGCTGTCCAACGCGGGCGACGCCACCGTCCGGCGGGTGACGGTGTTCGGGAACTCGTCCTGGAGCGGCGGCGGGGTGTACAACGGCAGCTCCCTGACCCTGACCGACTCCACGGTCACCGCCAACGTCGTTTACTTGAACGCCGGCGGCGGGGTGTACAACGCCGGCACCGCCCTCCTGGCCGGGGTCACCGTGGTCCGGAACTCGGCCGGGACCGGCGGCGGGGTGTACAACTTCTCCCGCCTGACCCTGGCGAACTGCGTCGTGGCCGACGCCACCGGCGGCGGGGACCTTTCGGCCCCCGGCGGCGGGCTCACCCTGACCGGGGTGAACCTGGTCGAGGACGGGTCGGTCGTCGGGGCCGGGGTGCTGAACGTCGACCCGCTGCTCGGCCCGCTGGCGGACAACGGCGGCCCGACCCAGACCCACCTGCCGGCCGCGGGCAGCCCGGTGATCGACGCCGGGGACGACGCCGAAATCCCGCCCGGGGTGACGACCGACCAGCGGGGGGTCGGGTTCCCCCGCGTCGCCGGGGTTCGGGTCGACCTCGGGGCGGTCGAGGTGGCGGCGGCGGTGCCGCTGGCCCTGGTGGTGGACACGTTCGCCGACGAGTCGGACGGGAACTACGGCCCGGGCGAACTGTCGCTGCGTGAGGCGATCGATCGGACCAACGCCAACCCCGGGGCCGACACGGTCGCCTTCGACCCGGCCGTCTTCGGCGTCCGGCGGACGATCACCCTGACCCTGGGCGAGCTGCGGGTCACCGACGCCGTGACCGTCACCGGCCCGGGGTCGAGCCTGCTGACGGTCAGCGGCGGGACCCGCAGCCGGGTGTTCGCGGTGGACGACGGGGACGCGGCGACGGCCTTGGCCGTGACCGTCTCCGGGCTACGGGTGTACGCCGGGAACGCCGGGGACGGGTCGGGCGGCGGGGTGCTGAACCGGGAGGACCTGACGCTACGGCAGGTGGTGGTCAGCAGCAGCCGGGCCGACGCCGGCGGCGGGGTGTTCAACGACGGCACCCTGACCTTCGACCGGGTCACGGTCAGCGCGAACACGGCCGGGGCGGGCGGCGGGGGCGGGGTGTTCAACGCCTACGGCCGGACCCTCACGATCGCCGCCGGGTCGATCGCCAGCAACACCGCCAGCGGGGACGGGGGCGGGGTCCTCACCGCCGGGACCATGACGATGACCGGCGGGTCGGTGAGCCGGAACACTGCTACCTACGGGGGCGGGATCGACGTGGGGCCGGACGGCCGGCTCACCCTGACCACCCGGGCGGCGGTCACGTTGAACACCTCCCGGGCGTTGGGCGGTGGGCTGTACAGCGGCGGGTTTACCGGCCCGGGGAACGGCCGGCTGACCCTGACCGACGCCTCAGTCACCGGCAACCGGGCCGGGGCCTCGGGCGGCGGGGTCTACCTGTTCGGCGGCACCCTGACCGTCACCCGCGGGTCGGTGTCGACCAACTCGGCGGTCGGGTACGGCGGCGGGCTGGCCGTGACGGCCGGGTCGGCCGCGCTGACCGACGTGGCGGTGGCCGACAACGTGGTGGCCGTCGACCCGTTCGGGGCGGGGGCCGGGGGCGGGGCGTACACCGGGACCGGCGGCAGCCTGACCCTGACCGGGGTGACGCTGTCGGGCAACCGGGCCGGCACGGACGGCGGCGGGGTGGCGAACCTCGGCACCCTGACGGCGGTGAACACCACCGTTTCGGGTAACACGGCCGCCGGCAACGGGGGCGGGGTGTTCACCGCGGCCGGGGCGGCGAGCCTGGCCCAGGTGACGGCGGCGGCCAACGGGGCGGCGGCCGGCGGCGGGGTCTACGCGGCGTCCGGGACGGCCACCCTGGCGAACACGGTCGTCGCCGACAGCACGGCCGGCGGGGACGCGGCCGGGGCGTTCGCCCTGAGCGGCCGGAACCTCGTCGAGGACGGGTCGGTGGTCGGGACGGGGGTGTTGAACGTCGACCCCGGGCTGACCCCGCTCGGGCTGTACGGCGGGCGGACCAAGACCCACACCCTGCGGCCGGCCAGCCCGGCCCTGGACGGCGGGGACACGGCCGCCGTCCCGCCCGGGCTGGCGACCGACCAGCGGGGCAAGCCGCGGGTCCGGCGGGCGGGGGTCGACCTCGGGGCGGTCGAGTCCGGCGGGTTCACCCTGCGGGTGGTGAGCGGGGCCAACCAGTCGGCCCGGGTGAACCAGCCGTTCGCCGCCCCCCTGGTGGTCCGGGTGACGGCGGTGGACGGGGCGACCACGCCGGTCGCCGGGGCGGTGGTGACGTTCACCGGGCCGGCGGCCGGGGCCGGGATCACGCCGTCCCCGGTGGTGGTCGTGGTCGGGGCGGACGGGTTGGCGACGGTGGCGGTGTCCGCGAACGGGACGGCCGGCCGGTACGCCGTCACGATCACCACCCCGGGGGCCAACGCCATCACCCTGACGCTGACCAACACCGCCCCGTAGCCGGCCGGGCTACTTCTTCTTCTCCCGCTTGAACGCCATCACCCGCAGGCCGGGGCCGCCGGTCGGCTTCAGCTCGGCCGGCCGGTCCTTGCCGGGGGCGGCGAAGCAGACCACGAAGGCGTCCTCGTCCAGCTCGTACACCCCCTTCATCGGCTCGCCCTTGTCCGGCCCCTTGGTCCGGACGGCGTCGATCTGCTTCGGCTTCTTCGCCGGGTCGAGCTTGTGCGTCCCCTCGACCACCTCCCCGCCCTCGCCGGTGAACGTGTACTTCTCCCCGTCCACCACCAGCCGGTAGGCCTCGGCCGTCGGCTTGGGCAGGTCCTTGCCGTCCTGGTTGACCGACACCCCGGTCCAGGTGCCGGTGAACCGGGCCAGGTCGTCCTTCGCCGGCTTGTCGTCCGCCGCCGCGGTCAGCCCGAGGGCCAGGGCGGCCGCCGCCAGGAACCGGGTCATGTCGTCCTCCGGTGGGCGAGGGTCTGGGCGGCGGCAGTCTAGCCGTACGGCCCCGCGGCGGCGACGGGTCATTCCCCGACGGGGACCGGCCGGCCGTCGGCGGCCGCCGAGGCCAGGCAGGCGTCGACCACCCGCTGCGTCTTCAGGGCGACGTCCGGCCAGGTATCGTCGGTCTTCCCGGACAGCACCAGCCCGGCGAAGATGCGGACCATGTTCGTCTCCTGGGCGTCGGCCGCCCCGTCGCTGTACTCGGGGACGGCGTGCCGGCGGGGGTGGGTCCTCATCCGGAAGGTACACCCGGCCACGTCGAAGACCGGCGTGTCGGCCTCGAACGCGGCCTCGGGGCCGTGGAACGGGAGGACGAAGTCCTGGACCCGGACCGACCCCCGCGACCCGCTGACGTGGGCCCACTGCTGGTTCTCGGTGCGGAACGAGCAGTAGAAGGCGGCCGTCACCCCGCCGGGGAAGAACAGGTCGGCGGCGAACTCGGTCGGCACCCCGTTGTGGGCGGCCAGCGTCCGCCCGGCCACCCGCTCGGGGAGGGCGTAGTTCATCACCCAGAGCGAAAACCGGACGTTGTACCAGCCGAGGTCGCCGAGGCAGCCGAGCGGCTCCAGCCCGGCGGCGGTGCGGATGTTCCCGCCGAAGAACTCGGCCGGGGCGGCGAAGCTGAACTGGCTGGCGACCCGCCGCAACTCGCCGACGGTCAGGCCGTCGTCCAGGACCTGACGTAGGAGCGGCAGCCGCCGGCTGTGCATGAACATGACCCCGTCCATGAACTGCACCCGGTTGGCCCGGCAGGCGTCGGTCATGGCCCGGACGTCGGCGGCGGTCGGCCCGCACGGCTTCTCGCACAGGACGTGCTTGCCGGCCTCGGCCGCCTTCACCACCCACTCCCGGCGAATTCCCGTCGGCAGGGGGATGTAGACGGCGTCCACGTCGTCCCGGCCGAGGAGGTCGGCGTACCCGCAGGCGTCCGGCCGGGCGGGGAAGGGGACCTCGGACTGGCACTCGGTGATGAAGGCGGCGGCCCGGGCCGGGTCGCGGCTGGCGACGGCGGTGACGGTCGAGTTCTCCGCCAGCCGGAGGGCCTTCCAGTTCTTCCGGGCGATGTTCGCGGTGCCGAGAATACCCCAGCGGCAGACGGACGGCATGGGAGGCTCCGGGAGGCGGTGGACGGGGACCGGCCCGTACTGAGTACTGAGTACGGAGGGCGCTCACCCGGGGCGAAGTCCCGGCCCGGGCGGCGTTGCGGCGGGGCGCGAACTTCCGCCGGTCCGGTGACAACGAAGTCGGCCGGATTCCGCGTCCCGCCGGAAATCGTCCCCTTGACCCGGCCGGCTTCGTGACCCACCCTTCACCGCGTCCGCCCCCCGTCGGAGATGGCCCGTTGTCGTCGGAACGACCTGTTGCCGCGTCCCGGCCGGGCCCGCTCCCCCGGCTGCCGGCCGCCCGGGAGGAGGTCCTGGCCGGGGTGCTCGACCCGTCCCGGCTGCCGACGCCCCCGGTCGTCGCCCTCCAGCTCGTCCAGGCGGCCAGCCGGCCGGACTGCTCGACCAAAGAGATCGTCGGCCTGCTGGCCCGCGACCCGGCGTTGTGCGGCAAGCTCCTGAAGGCCGTCAACTCCTGCCTGTTCGGGCTGGCCCGGCCGGTGGCGTCGTTGGAACGCGCGGTGATGATCCTCGGGCTGAACCCGCTCCGGTCGCTGGCCCTGGGGCTGTCCCTGCCGGCGATGCGGCCGGCCGGCCCGGCCGACCGCGGGCTGCGGGACTTCTGGCTCCAGTCGGTCGGCGGCGGGATCATGGCCCGCGAGCTGGCCGCCCGGACCAACCCGACGGCCGCCGAGGACGACCTGGTCGCCGGGCTGCTCCGGGACCTCGGGGCGGTCCTCCTGCGGCGGGCGTACCCGGCCGAGTGGGAGGCGGCCACCGCCGACCCGGACGAGTGCCTGACCGACCCGTGCGGGGCCGAGGAGCGGGTGTTCGGGGTGTCGCACGCCGAGGTCGGGGCGGAGCTGCTCCGCGGGTGGAACCTGCCGGCCGACCTGGTCGAGCCGATCCGCCATCATCATCATCCCGACCGGCTGCCGCACGACCACCCGCACGCCGACCGGGCCGAGGCCCTGTCCCTGGTCGGCTACCTGACCCGGATCGACGAGGTGGCGCAGCGGCCGGAGCTGCTGGCCCGGGTGTTGACCGCCGCCGAGGACCGGTTCGGGCTGGCCCGGGACGGGCTGGTGCGGTTCCTCGAGGGGGTGGTGCCGAAGGTCAAGGAGTTCGCCCGGGTCATCGACCGGGACATCGGCGACTGCCCGGACTTCGCGGCGGTGCTGGCGGCCGGGAGCGAGGAGCTGGCCCACCTGGCGGTGGAGAACAGCCTGTCCCGGATCGGGGCCGACGCCCGCCCCGGGCCGGACCTGACCCACCGCCCGGGCGGGGCCACCCTGGTTGGGTTCGCCGGCCGGCCGGGGGCCGAGCCGGCCGAGCGGCCCGGCCGGCTGCCGATGTTCCGCCCGGAGTTCGTCGAGGACTGGCCGGCCGGCGGGTGCCGGCTGGACGCCTTCGAGCTGCGGGGGCTGCTCGGCCGGGGGGCGATGGGGGTGGTGTTCCGGGCCTACGAGCCGAGCCTCGACCGGGACGTGGCGGTGAAGATGCTGGCCCCGGAGCTGGCGGCGTGGCCGCAGGCCCGGCAGCGGTTCGCCCGGGAGGCCCGGGTGGCGGCCGCCATCCGGCACGAGAACGTCGTCGCCATCCACGCCGTCCGGGAGCTGGGCGGGTGGTCGTACCTGGCGATGGAGTACGTCGCCGGCGGGACCCTGCAAGACCTCTTGGACGACGACGGGCCGCCGCCGGCCGGGGTGGTGGCCCGGGTGGCCCGGCAGCTCGCCGCCGGGCTGGCCGCCGCCCACGCCCGGGACATCGTCCACCGGGACATCAAGCCGGCCAACGTCCTGCTGGAGTCGGCCACCGGGCGGGTCAAGCTGAGCGACTTCGGCCTGGCCCGGGTCACGGGCGATGCACAGCTCTCGCGGGACGGGTCGCTGATCGGCACGCCGCTGTTCATGTCGCCGGAGCAGGTGCAGGGGAAACAGGCGACCCCGCGGTCGGACGTGTTCGGCTTGGGCGGGGTGCTGTACGCCCTGTGTACCGGCCGGCCGCCGTTCCCCGGCGAACACGTCGCGGCCGTCCTGCGGGCCGTCGTCGAGGACGAGCCGGAGCCGATCGGCGAGTTCCGCCAGGACATCCCAGAGTGGCTGGACAAGGTGGTGATGCGGCTGTTGCGGAAGAACCCGGCCCAGCGGTTCGCCTCGGCCGAGGAGCTGAGCCACGTGTTAGCCGGGATGCCGGACGGGTAACCGCCCGCCGGAATGGTTCCGGCCCGGACACACACCCCACGCCTGACGAATCCGTTCGCGGCCGAACAAATCTCGGTGCGAACGAGATGCTGAGGCTATGTCTCGTCACGGTCGGGAGTTCCGCCGTCCTCCCGGTTCGAGCAGGTTGGCTGGCGGACCCACCCGACCACCCGCCGGATGCACTCGTCGGGTTCGATCGTTCCGGTATCGAGGACGAGTCGGGCCACGGTCAACGGTTCGGCCCGGGCCTTCACGCCGAGGTATAGCTCGAACCTCCGGTTCCCGGCCGGGTGCGACCCGGCCGCCGCGTCCCGCTCAAGCCGCTCGCGGACCACCTCGTCGGCACAGACGCACTCGATCACCTTCAGCTCGCGTTGCACCGACTGGGCGAAACGAAGCAGGTGGCGGACCTGGTACGCCTGCGAGTACGTCCGACCGTCCAGGATGACGTGGCGGCTCGGGTCGCGGCCGAGGATCAGGGCTGCGGCGTCGTAGGTCGCTCGGATGGTCAGGTCGTCTTGCTCGCGTGAGTAGTCGAGGATCGGCGGCGGGAACAGGGCGGCCCGTACGGCGTCCTTGTCGAGGACGACCCCGCCGAGCTCGGCCGCCAGCCGCCGGGCCAGGGTGGACTTGCCCGTCCCGGGTAGGCCGGCCAGCGCGACGAGCATGAAGGCAATCCCCGTCGTAAGATTTCACCGCAGAGGACGCGGAGCACGCAGAGGGGACCGAGCGAGTTGAAACCCACCACTTGATCAGTCGGCTTTGTTTCTCTCTGCGTGCTCCGCGTCCTCTGCGGTGAAACTCCGGAACTCTTCGCCCAACGCCTGTTCGATGTACGGGGTGACGCCCCAGAAGCGTTTCAGCCCGTCGTATTCGGCGACGAACGCCGGCTCGCCGGCCGGCACCCCGCGGACGGCCCGGATCATCAGGTTCCGGGCGGTGTGCTCCGGGCTGACGAACTCGACCACGTCCGTCTTGTACCCCGCGATCCGCAGGGCCAGCGCCCGGAACGCATCGGTGACCAGGTCGGCCGTCCGCTGCCGGAGGATGCCGTGTCGCAGGACCGGCCGCAGTACTTCCGCCGGGCCCGCCGGGCGGATGCTGTCGTTCAGGGCGTGGTGGCAGCACGGGACGGACAGGACTAGCCGGGCTTCGGCCTTCACCGCCGCCGCCAGGGCGTCGTCGGTGGCCGTGTCGCAGGCGTGCAGGGCCAGCACGACATCCGGCTTCACGTCGGCCGCGGCGATCGGCCCGCAGGCGAAGTTGACCCCGCCGCCCAGCTCGTCGGCCCGCTCGGCGCTCTTGCGGACCAGCTCGTCGTTCACGTCCACCCCGATCACCCGGGCCGGCACGCCGAGGACGGTGTTCAGGTAGTGGTGGGCGGCCAGGGTCAGGTGGCTCGACCCGCAGCCGCAATCCAGCAGCTCGACCGGCCGGCCGAGGTCCGTCAGCCCGGCCTCGGGCAGCAGGTGCCGCAGGTGCTGGAGGAACTCGTTCACCTGGGTGAACTTGGCCCGCATCGCCGGCCGGACCCGGCCGTTGCGGTCGAGAACGCCCAGCGCTTCGAGCAGCCGGTCGGCCTTCCCCTCGGGTAATGGCAGGTCTTTAACGTGGTCGTGGGCCGTCGCGACCGGCCGCGGCCCGGCCCTCCGCCGGCCGACGATCACCTTCCCCTTCTTCGTCGTCCGAACGTCGATCTCTTCGGCCTGGGTGGTCAGGTGGACGCCCGAGAAGCCGAGGTCGAGGACTTCGGCCAGCCGGGCGGCGGCCTCGTCCCCGGCCGCGTTCTTGGTGGTACACTTGGTCGGGTCGAAGTAGGCGAACTGGAGGACCCGGCCGCCGCGGAGGTCGACCGGCCGGACGACCACCCGGACCCACGGGGTCGCCCCGTCGGACCGGCGGGGGCCGGCGAACGTGGCCCGGACGAACCCCGGCCCGAGGACGGCGTCGGTGACGAGCCGCCGGGCCGACGGCATGTCGGTGTCGGTCGGGGGCATGGTGCGGGTGGTAAGGGCGACCGGGAACGAAAAAGCCCCGGGCCAGGGTTGGAGCCCTGGCCCGGGGTTGGGGTTCGGTCAGAACCTGACAGTCGGGCCGGCGGGATTTGAACCCACGACCTCTTGCACCCCAAGTCAGCGGTTTAGACCGAACTCGTCGCAAGTCGGGCCCGAATAGGTGCTTAAGGATCGCACCTATTCCACATTCTACAGGGTTTCCGGCCCGTTTCGAGGCCTCTTTCCAAGAATTCCGTGCTGTTTCGTGCCGGGTTCCGTGGCGCTCATCCGGGGGCGTCCGAGGCGGAGGAGTTCGGACCCGCGACCGGGACGGTCGCGGCGAACGATCGGGCGGACGAGGTGCTGGCGGCGGGGTAGGATCGTGGAGACCCTGGGACACGCCCATGTGCGACCGCGCCGCCCTCCTCCGAACCGTCATTGCCCACCCGGACGACGACACCCCCCGGCTCGTCTACGCCGACTGGCTGGACGACCACGGGGAGGCGGACCGGGCCGAGCTGATCCGGGTCCAGTGCGAGCTGGCCCGGGCCCCGGCCCGGGCCCGTCGCCGGGTACTCCGGGGTTGGGAGGCGGAGCTGCTCGAGGCCCACGGGGGCGGGTGGGCGGCCCCGGCCCTGGGGGCACACGCCCCGCGGTTCGCCCCGCCGGTGTGGGACCGGGGGTTCGTGTCCGCCTGCGCCATCCTCGAAAGCGGCCGGGCCGCGGCCCTCGACCTGTTCGCCGCCCATCCCGTCCGGAAGCTGTGCTACGTCGTCGGGAATGACCGACTCGGGGAGGTGGCGACGTTCCGCCCGCTCGGCCGGGTCGAGACCCTGGTCGTCTCCACTTCCGCCCTGGTGGAGCGGGAGGTCGCCCGGTTCTGCCGCGGGCGGCGGTTCGGGCGGCTCACCTCGCTCCAGTTCGTCACCCGCTGGCCGGTCGCCCCGGAGGTGCGGGAGCGGCTGGTCGGGCGGTTCGGCCCCCGGGTCACCTTCCGGCGGCACCGGCGGTGACCCCGGCCGGGTCGGGAGGGACCGTGCGGACGCCGTCGGCCCGCCCGGGTGCCCGATAACTGGGCTTATCGGACAACAACGGAGATTCGCCCCGGAGTTATTGAAATCAACTCCTACGATCATGCGGCCAGGGAGTGCCGGTCGAAGGCCGATTTTTGCGGGGGCGGGGGTTGGCGCGGTCGTAGGCGGCCTGTACCGTACTGTTGACCTAACCCGCCCCGTTGTCCCAGCCCAGGACGCGCCGTGCCCCGCAGCGCCCGTCACCTCTTCGCCCGATCCCTCCGCACCCGGCAACAACCCGAGGCCCCCCGGCCTCGGAGGCTCGGGGTCGAACACCTCGAGGAGCGGAACGCGCCGGGCAGCGTTTACTCCCCGCTAGAAGCTGCGCTCGACCCGCTGGCCATCGACTGGCCCTTCCCGCAAGTTGCCGCCAGCCCGGCGGCCAATTTCGACCCGTGGGCCGTGTGGACGGGCGAACGCCCGCCCCCCGCCGGGGGGTGGGCCGACCCCGCGGCCGGGTTGGTGACCGTGGCTGGTTCCGTGGTGTCGGCGGAGGGACAGCCGGCCGACACCTCGATCGGGTCGGTCGAGGATGACCCGGTCGCGTTCTGGTCGATGCCAGTAGCTACGGACGGTTCGGCGGATGGCGGGTCATTCGCGGCGATGGCCGCCCTGGCTCCGGCACCCGTGTCTCCCCCGCCGCCGGTCTCGCCGCCCGCGTCCCCGCCGGTGTCTCCCCCGCCCGTTTCCCCGCCGCCGGTTTCCCCGCCGGCCTCGCCGCCAGCGAGTCCCGCCCCGCTCGGCCCGGCCCAGACCCTGGACCAACTCTCTTGGCCGCCGGGTCCAGGCTACGGCAGTCAGGCCGAGCGGGGGTACAAGCGTTACACTTCCACGGTCACCTTCACGGCCGGGGCCGACAGCTACCGGCTGGCCTCGATTGCGGAAGTCCAGTACCTGACTGGTGGGCCGGTCAACGGGGCGGCCACGACGGACCGCGGGCAAGTCGTCCTCGAGCACTCGTTCCGGCACACGCGGGCCGGTGCCGTGGTCGACGCCCCGGCCCCGGTCAGCACCATCTGGAGCTGGGACATCGCCGCCCCGCCGCCGGGCGGCGGGGTAGCGGTGGACCAGGGCGGGAACCCGTTCACCGGCCGGGTTCCGAACCCACAGGGCGGTTGGAGTACCATCGAGGTGTTCGACGGGCAGATCGCCCTGGCAAAGGGCGGGGTGAACGCAATCGGGATCGAGTACGCCTACACGTCCGAGGTCAGGCGGAACTCGACGACCCTGGTGACGCCCGGCCGGGCGGTCGCGAACGGGTCGTCGGCGACGACGGTCAAGGTCGACGCCGACGTCCTCGAGCGGTTCTCCGTCGGGGACTGGGAAGCGAACCCGAACGCCGCCCGGCAGGGGACGCTCGCGGGCGACCAGGAGTTGACCCAGAAGTACTCCCAAACGCGGACGCTGACCACGAACTACGCCAACGGCACGCCGTCGGGCGGCACCCTGTCCGGCGCCGGCAGCCTCCAGGGGGGGTACAGCACCCGGCTCGGGCTGACGGTGTTCACCTCCCGCACGCCCAACGCCAACAGCGTCGTCCTCGGCCGGTACGACCGGGCGCAGACCGAGGCCGGCACCCTCGCCGGTGCCAGCAAACAGGACTACGCCTTGGTCCCGGCGGACGGCGGCCTGAAGATCGGCAGCGGCACGTCCTCGATGACCTACGAAGACTCCGCGACGGTGGCGCTCGACCGGACCACCTACCGGGAGGACTTCGACCTCGACTTCGCAAACCTGTACGACCAGGCCCGGGCCTCCGTCGTTTCGGCCACGGACAAGGGGTACGACTCGCGGGACGTCCTCATCAGCGGCGGGACCCGCTCGTACAAGAATTCGTCCAATACGGCCGTGGCTGGCGGCGTTATCACGTCCGATGTCCTCAAGGACGAGTACAGCTTCCGCCGGGCCGAGGCGACGGTGGCGGAGGGCGAGGACGAGTACTGGCGGCGGGACCAGTGGTCGACGGCCGCCGGAGGCGAGGCCCATACCAGCGGTAAGAACAAGTATCGGGTCGGGTCCGACGGGACCCGGTTCGACCGGACGGAGGTGCGGCAGGACTTCGCCACGAACGTCGCCACCTCCACCAACGAGTGGGACGACGCGGCCGCCGGCAAGCTGTTCGCCACCGACAAGGGGAAATCCAACAACTACGGGTACGCCACCGACACGACGGAGTTCGATTCGACCCGGGATTTGACCGGGCCGGAGGTGTCGAAGGGTAAGGTCGAGTACAAGTTCACGTTCGACCCGGCTCGGGCCGCTGTCGTCGGGGCGGCCGCCGCGTGGGACGTCGACGGGAAGGTCGGCTCGTCCTCTTCGGCCAAGCTCGGCGGGACCATCACCTCCGACGTCAAGAACTTCGGCCCCCGTCAGTTCACGGTCCACACCAAGCGGTCGTCCTCGTTCCCCGCCGGCGGGATCGCCGAGTCCCAGGACGTGGTCGACCTCGTCACCCGGAACGGCGTGCCACAGTCGGGGTCCATCAGGGCCGAGGAGCGGCTGCTGGGTAAGGACTCGACCGAGCGGACGACCAAGGGGACGCTGACCTACTACCCCGGGGGCGATACTACCCTCCCCCCGTTCCGGCAGGAGACCGTCGACCTGACCGCCCGGTGGTGGGGCGAGAACGTGAGGGGCACCGACTGGGCCAAGGTCACGTTCAACGCCGGGGTGCCGACCGTCGTGTCGGACCAGGACACCGCCGACGTCGGCGGCTCCAGCACCAGCGGGTACGTCGAGGTACAGGACTTCGGACTGTACAAGCCCTACCAGCGGGTCGACTACACTCCGACCCTGGCCGCCCCGGCCGGCGGCGCCGGCCCCGCCTCGCGGACGTTCGACCGCAGTCGCCGACTGACCACCACCCGCGTCGCCGGGGCGTTGAACCAGGGCGACTTCGTCGTCACGGACAAGTCGAACACCGGCTACACGGCGGCGGTGACCGGGAAGCGCGACCTGACGACCGGGACCGGCCAGTGGGGCAAAGGGACCGGGCAGCAGACGACCAAGTACGCCGCGGAGATCGACCACAAGAACGACCGGCAGGTGGTCGGCGGCGAGTGGAACGCGGACCGGTTCACGCTGAACGACCATTCCTCGGTGCGTGTCGACGGGTCCTACGACGAGTGGCTGTCGGTGGACCAGCCGGACGGATCGCAGCCGGTGCCGGGCAACCCGGCCGCCATGACCGGCAACTCGTACACGAAGACCCTGAACAGCGGCCACGACTACCGGGAGCGGTGGGAGAGCGGGAGCCGCGGGCGGGGCGGCGACCAGGGCACCCTCAAACTGACGGTCGACACCGACGTCCTCCGCGGGACGAACCGGAAGTGGTACTGGCAGCGGGGGGCAGAATCGTCCAAGGGCGACAGCTATAATAACGCGCATGACATCGTCAAGACCACCGACGAGTTCGTGTGGGAAGCGGGCCAGTACAAGCGCGTCAGCTTCGACCACAAGATCGACAAGACGGCGAGCAGCGGGTCCAGCACCGAATTCACCGGGCCGAACGGCCGCTGGTTCCGGTCGTCGTTCCGGTCGTCGTCGGTGTTCTACATGACCCGGGTGGGCAGCCCGGTCGCGTGGTCCGGCCGGCTCACCGACCGGGCCGAGACGTCCACGTCCTATTCGGGCGACGATCTCCCCGGCGGCCGGTCGAGTACGACGGTGACCGGGTCGGCGGTGACCCCGAGGGACATCAACAACCAGTTCGACCCGGGCTGGTGGTCGGACACCTGGGTGGTCGCCGCTTGGAACGAGCTGACCGGGTCGTGGGTCGGGTCGGCGGCGAGCTGGGTCTGGAACAACGGCAGCGACCTGCTCCGGATCGGGGTGGGCCTGTTCGACGTCGGGCTGGGGGTCGGGTTCAGCGCCACCGGGTTCGGGTTCGCGGCCGGCATCCCCCTCATGGCCCTGGGCATCGACCAGGTCATCACCGGGGGCATGAACCTGCGATACGGGCGGGTCGGGCGGGGCTTCTCGGCCGCCGAGACGCTCGTGTACTGGGGGACCGGGTCGGAGACCGCGGCCGTGCTCGCCCCGGCCGCGGCCAGCCTCGGGCTCTGGGCGGGCGGCCGGGCGTTGACCGCCGGCTACCGCAGCGCCGAGGTGTACTCGCTCTCGGCCGCGCGGGCGTTCCAGCCCGAGCACGCCTTGCCGGGCAGTACCGGGCTGGTGTGGCCCGGCGCGGCGACGCTCACCCCCGCGGAGATCGAGGTGGCGCGCGAACGCGGGGTGGTGGACGCTCCGCTGGCTGCAGGTGTTCGGCGGCATACCGGTCCGCGCCTCGACGGTCGGGGAGGTCGCCGTGGGGGTTTTCCCAGCCGCACTTTTCCAGCGGATGGCCGACATCTCGGCCGTCACCGGCCGGGAGGTCGCCCTCATTCAAAAGCCCAGCGGGCGGTACGTCATGCGGCTCGGGCCGAGCGATAGGCGGGTGAGCTTCCGGGGCGCCTCGCGGGTGATCGCCCACACCCACCCGGACGGCAACCTGCTACTGTCCACGCGGCTGGACGGGGTGGTCAACGACCTCGTAACGCTGGAGGCCCTGATGGTGCGGTTCGGCACCCCCGAACGGGTCAACGGCGTGGTGAGGTGGACCGGACCCCAACAGTTCACCTACCTCATCGGCCCCCGCGGAGAGACGGTCATCTGGTTATCGAGTAGCGGCCGGTGGAAGGACCTGGGGACCCCCGACCTCGTCTGGGACCTGGTACACAGCGGCCGGCCGATCCTGCCGTAGGGCTCCCGTGCGTAGGTGCCGCCATGAGGTCCGAACAGTACGCCGCCGCCCGGCGGTTCGCCGAGCAGTTCTTCGTCGGGGCGGGCGAGCTTGCCGCGCGGACGGCCGGTCCCTGGGACCGGTGGTACTACGTCGAAACCCGCGACCCCGCCCGGCTACGCCCGGCGGGCCGTGCGACGCTTGTGGTCGTCAACGGGCCTTCGGTCGAGGTGTTCACCTACGGACTCGGGCCACGCGAGCTGACCGGAGAGGAGCGGCGGGAGTTTTCCGATTGGGCGGAGGGGGAACCGATCCCCGCGTTGCCACGGGTCGTACACCGTCAGGGGGAGTTCGCGGCCCAATCCCGCACCCTGTTGCCGGTCCTTTCCGCCCTCGACCGCCTAGGGTTTTGGGAGCTGTCCGACTTCGTCCCTTCGGCGCAAATCCTCGGCGGCGAGCACTACGTCGTCAAGGGTTATTCCCGGGGCCTGGACACGGCCACGGACGGTGACGTGGATGCGTGCTTGGTGGCGCCTGGGGAGGCAATTTCGCCCAACCTGCGGCGGCTGGAAGGCTTGTTCCGGTACGTCCTCGGCCTGGGCCAGGGTCCAACGACCATACCGCTTGTGTCTCGCATCCGCTGCCGGTTAGGGATTTAACCTTAGTCGTTCAGACGGGTGGCGAACGAGTCTACTGGGGCTGACCCTTCAATCCCCGGATTTCCCACGGCGGGACGGGGTCGCTCCCAACCCACAGCCCCCACTTGTTCTCCTTCGCCTCCGCCTGGGCGTCGCGGTACTCCCCCTTCTTGTCGTACTGGGTGTACCGCCGGCACCAGCCGTCGGTGACCATCTTGAGGTTCACGTCGGTCCCGCCGACCGTGACCTTCCCGACCAGCCGCTTGTACCGGTCCACGTCGGTGACGGCGACGGTCGCGTCCTTCTCGAACACGAGCTTCCCGAGCGCCGCCTTGCTCTTGGCCCCGTACTCCTGCCCCTTCTCGGGGGCGTCGACCCCGTGCAGCCGGACCTTGTGCTGGACCTAGTCGGCGTCGAGCACCGTGATCGTGTCCCCGTCGGCGATCGCCACCACCTTCCCCTTCACCTCCTTCGGGGGGTCGGCGGCCAGGCAGACGGTAGCGGCGAACGACAGCAGCAGGGCGAGGGCGCGCACGGGACACCTCCGGGTTACCGAACAGTTTATCGCCGGCGGCGGGCCGTCGTCCGGGGGACCGGCGGGACGACCACGACCGCGAGCCCGGGGGTGTCCCAGTCGTCGGCGACGCCGGCGAGGTCGATCCCGAACCGGGGGAAGCACCCGACGGTGACGCGCCGGCCGGAGTCGGCCAGCACGTCCCCGGTCCGCAGCCGCGGCAGGTCCGGCCACTCGCCGGTCGCCAGGTGGGCCAGGGCCAGGTAGGTGACGACCGCCCGGGCCGGGGCCGGCATCTCGTCCGCGGTTAATCCCCCCGCCTGTCGGCCGTACCCGCCCGGCGGGACCGCCCGCAGGTGCCGCCACCCCTCCAACGCGGCGGCCTTCCCGGCCGGGTATTTCTCGACCCAGGCGGCGTTACAGAACAGGTGGGGGTGGCGGCCCCGCAGGCTGTTGAGGCTCAGCCCCGGGTCCCAGAAGGTCACCACCCCCGGGACCGCGGGCGGCCGGGGCGGGGGCTGGTGCGGCGGGTAAACCCCGAGCAGCTCGCACGCCCGCACCGGGTCCAGGCCGTCGAGCGGCGGGAGCGTCAGACCGGCGGGGGCCGCCTCGGGATTTCCCCGGGCGGGTTTCCGGGGGCGGGCCGGGGCTTTCAGGTCGGTTAACGGGTCGGCGGCGGGGGTCATCTTCTGGCGGGCGGGTCCGGTCATGGCCGGAGGTTAAACCGGCTTCGGCACCGGGGGCAAATCCCCGAACGGGCCGTAGGGGTCGTTTAACAGGTCGTCGGCGTCGTCCCGGTCGTCGATCGGGCCGCAGTCGCAGTGCTCCCGGCAGAGCGGGGCGTGCCGCCGGCAGGTGATGAAGGTGCACGAGCAGTACCGCTTGTCGGTGACGCTCCGGGTCTGACAGCAGTAGCAGGCGGACATCGGGGGCCTCCTTTATCCCCACGATCAGAGCGCATCCCGCGGCCCGGGGGGAGGTCGGTCGCGTTTAAAACCCTGCAGGCCGCGTCACTCAGCACGGCCCGTCATTAAGTGGGTGGGGCGATCGAGGGGCCGATTCCCGCCCCGGAGGGCGTTTGACGCCTCGTCAACCCGGCCCCGCAAAACCCCTAGAAAACAAGGCGTTTGACCACCTCAGAGTCGTGTTCTCCCGGGGTTAAAGGGCGGCCCCGTCCCCCGGGTTTTAGGGGTCATCGGACACACGTTGGAGCAGCGTCGCCGGGGCCGGATGGGTTACGGGGTCATGAAGAGTTCGTCGGCCATCGTGTCGATGGCGAGTTCGGCCGCCTTCCGGACCCGGAGGAGGAGGGGGCGGAGCCGCTCCAGCAGCTCGGCCGCCTGGGCCGGGTCGGTTGCGGGCTCGCCCCTCCACACGGCGTCGAGGGCGTCGAGGTCGGGGGTGGTGAACGGGACGGTAATCTCAAACACGGGTTGGTCTCGGAAAAGGCCGGGGGCCACTCTCCCCCGGCCCGGTTGTCGTTGGTCCGCTATTCGTATGCTCCCGGCGTGCTCGGCCCGGTCACCACCGTCTGCCAGTAAACGTCCTTGGGGAACACCTCCCCGAAGCGGCCGAGCCGCACCATGTGTGGGCAGTGCTCGACGAACAATGTGGGCTCTGGGATGCCGAAGCACCGGGCGAAGTACCGGGCGGTCTGCTCGTCCGTCACCTCGAACACCTGCGGGCCGGGCGTGCCGAGGAAGTCCCGGGTAGTGTCGACGAACAGGAGGAACCGCCCGCCCGCGTTCTCGCGGAGGACGGACAGGGTCAGGTTCGCGTTGACTCGGCACTGGCCGAGGAGGGTGCAATGGGCTTTCATGCGGTTGCCGGGTAATGGGCCGGGGGCCACTCTCCCCCGGCGTGTGGGCGTGAAACGCTAAAACTGGGCGTCCGCGTAGGGGTCCGGTGGTTCTTCCCGTTCCTCGTCGCGGTCCTCGGGCACCCACTCGAAGCGGTGCAGGTTCTCGATGGTCAACAGGCGCTTGAGCCGCGAAATGGTCCGGTAGACGTGCCGCCCCCGGTCCGCCGGGGCGGCCTCGCGGTAAGACCGCAGCTCTCGGTCGTTCAAGTGCTCGACCACGGCCACCAGGTCGGGGACGAGGTCGCGGATGGTCGCCTGGAGCCACCGCCCGGCCTGGCAGCAGGTCAGCCCCCGGAAGTCGTCGTAGTCCTCGTGTACGCAGTGCTCGGGGTGGTACAGGCGGGTGTCGTAGATGATGTCGAATAGCGTGTGTTGTGTCATGACTTGCATTCCGAAGATGGGCCGGGGGCCACTCTCCCCCGGCTCGTGAATCAAATGCGGTTCCGCTCGGCGTACGAGTAGTACCCGGTCGGGCTGATGATGACGTGGTCCACGAACCGGATGCCGAGGAGCTTCGCCCCCGCCGCGAGCCGGAGCGTTACCGCGTCGTCCGCCTGGGACGGCTCCAGCTTCCCGCTCGGGTGGTTGTGGGCCACCACGATTCCGGTGCTGGCGGTCTGCAAGGCGATGCCGAACACCATCCGGGGGTCGACGTCGGCGGACTCCATCCCCCCGGCATGCAAGCGGACCCAGCCGATGACCTCAAGGCCGGTGTTCAGGCACAGCAGCACGAACTCCTCGCGGAGCTCGAGCGTGTCCTTGTCCCAGAGGCTGCGGACGTACTCGGCACACTTCACGGGGCTGGACACGTGGAACGGCATCCGGGTTTGCCGGTCGTCGCGGGGCTTCCCCCGGCGGTAACTGACCTTCAGCTCGGCCATGCCGGGCGAGCGGTCGAGAATCTTGATGGTTATCTCGGACATAAAACGGAAGTGCGAAGGGCCGGGGGCGACTCTCCCCCGGCTCGTTAATCGGGCTACTCGTCCTCGGGGAGCATCACGGTAATGACGGGCTCGGCGTCATCTCCGGGGCCGCAGACTGCGAGGAATTCGACGATGTAGGCCACGCCTTCGGCGTCCCGCGTGCCGAGACACAGCCGGATGCGGTCCTTCGGCGGGGGCGATATCCGGGCGGTTTCGGCGAGGATGTCGAGCACGTGATGCAGCCGCTCGGCCTCGGGGCGGACCTGCCAGCGGGAGTAACCGGCGATTAACTCGGCGTAGCACGGGGCGGTGAACGCGACGGGGTAGCGGAACCGGTGGGCCTTGGCGTGCTCGGTCACGTCGATTAACCAGCCGTCCTCGGTGGCCTGTTTCTGGGTGTAGGTGCTGATGACCTCGGCACCGGCGAAGGGGTTTTGGGTGTGTTTCTCATCCATAAGTTTCCAGTGATGTGGGGCGGGCTCCCTGCCCAACCCGATTAACAACATGAGAATATCCCAGATTGGTAACGTGAGTCAAGCGTTGGAGTGAGAAAAGTTGAGTCGCGGCGCGTCCTTACCCGGACCAGAACGGCGTTTGACCGGACTCGGGAATGGGGCACGAACCCACGTCACTCGGGGGATTCGGGCAGCGTTCGGGGCGGGGGAGCGGCGGGCTACGCAATTTTATTCCAGCCCATCCGTTAACGGCTGGCTCGGCGTTCCGGCCCGCGACGGAGGCGGCGGGGAGCGGGGGCGTTGGGGCCTGACTGACCGGGGCCGGGTGGCCGGATTCGGGCGGCAGCCCGAAAGGCGGGTGTGACCCCACACTTGCCGGTCCGGACGCCCGGCCCCGGTCAGTCAGGGCGACGATGCCGGGAGGGGAATGTCTAGGAGGAGAAACGGTACACGGGGCGGGCGGTTACTCGTCCTCCGCGACCTCGTGGACGACCACGTCGGTGAGCTCGGCGTCCCCCCAGCGGGGGCGGAACTCGGACAACGCCAGCTCCTCGGCGGCCACCGCCGTGTCGGCCTTGACCCAGAGCGTGCGGGTGAACGTGACCTCGTGGGCGATCGTCACGTTCCAGTTCTTGGAGCCGGTGCCGAAGGGCTCCTGGGGGCCGACACGCTCCTGGGCGTCCTCCAGGGCGGCGTCGAAGTCGACGTCGAACCGGCGGCACAAGTCCAACAGGTCGGCGAGGAACTCGGGGATCTTGATCTCCCCGTCCCGCTCGTAGTGCGCGAGGAGGAAGTTACCGACCGCGAAGGCGGAGGCGAGGGGCTTGGAATCGGTCATACGGAGTGTCTGAAATGCCCGCCGGGCCACTCTCCCGGCGGGGCGTTAAACGTCAGCCCCGGGACTCCCGGAGCCACTCGGCGGCGTCCTGGCCGTCGATCAGGAACGGCTCGTCGTCCGGCTTGTACCCCTCGGCCCGCTCCACGGCGCACGCCTCACACACCCGGACCGCCGGGTCGGTGACGAGCGGGAACCGGACGAAGTGCCACCCGTCGTGCGGCAGTAGCCTCCGGTCGCAGTCGCGGCACGTCACTCCTTCCATAGGAGGCTCCTGCGGGCGTACACGGCGTAGCGCTCGGTCCGGTTGCCGTGCCGGGGCTGCCACTGGCTGACGAGCTCGAACGCCGGGTGCTCGTGGGCGAAGTGCGGGTCGCCCAGGCGGCGGCGGCCGATGCGCCACTCCCACTCGGGGCAAATCTCGTTGAGCCACGACAGCCACTGCTCGCGGGTGCGGCCGAACAGGTGGCAGGCGACCGGCGGTTTGAATGGTGCGGTCGCGGTCGTCATGCGGCCTCCCCGGTTCGTGCGGCCCACTTGTCGGCCCACTCGACGAACGCGGCGGCCCCGGTCGGCTCGTCGGGGAACGAGACGACGACCCAGCCGGAGGCGTTGTCCCAGCTCTTGCACTGGGGGCCGTAGGCGGTCCGGATCTCGTCGACCTGGGCGGGGGAGAGGCGGGCGAAAACGATGGGGTGTTGGGTTTCTTCGGTCATGTTCCTCCTGACTCAGTGTTGCGGGCGACGCATCGCCCGGTCGGTAAGGCTAGGATGCCTCAGATTGGTAACGGGAGTCAAGAACATCCGATTAAATGTTATCGGGAGCGGTCCTGGAGGCCGGGATCGGATCTCCCGGGGCGCCCGTCCGTGGCGTCTGCTACCCTGGGGGCGACTCGTCACCCTCGGAGGCCCCGTGTCCGGCAAGCTCCTCGACTCGTCCACCGCCGCCGCCCTGTTCGCCCTGCACGCCGTAGCCAGCGAGCGGACCCTGAACCTGAGCCTGGACTACTGCCCGCTGCGGCCGCCCGAGTGCGCGTGGATCCTCCAGCTCTTCGACATCGAGGAGCACTCGATCACGACCTCCCGGGCCGCGACGCTGGCCGTGGCCGTGGCCGCGGCGCTCGACCAGGTGCGGGCCAAGCAGTTGGCCTGACGTCAGCGTTTTCACCAGCTCGTCCCGCTGCCGGAGCAGCTTCCGGTACTCGACGGCGTACCACCGGAGGGCGTTCACGTACCCTTCGACGGCGTCGGCGTCCTCGTCCCGCGACAGCGACTCCAGCACCCGCTGGTACGCCTTCCGCTTCCGTTCGAGCTCCTCGTCCATCGTCATCACCAGCCCCCCGTCGCAGTACTCGTTGTGGCGAAGAAGGTCCCGGCGAACGTGAGGGACGGCTCCTTGTCGAAGTCGAACGTGAACCCCGTGAGGATCTCGATCGCCCGGTCCTGGACGCGGATCGAGGTCGTCGCCGCCAGCCGCTGGGCGGCGCACTGGTCCAGGGCGGTCCGGACGGCCTGGTGGAACAGGTTCGGTTGTCCCGGGTCGGCCGCCGTCAGCTTGGCGGCCAGGACCTCGGCGACGGCGGCGAGCTGCTGCTCGTCCCGCTCGATCGCCTTCAGGGCCTCGCGGTTCTTGGCCCGCTCGGACTCCAGCGTCCGGCGGAGGCTGCCGACCACGTCGAGCCGCTTGAGCCCGTCCGGGGTGGTCTGCCGGAGCAGGTTGAGGAAGAGCTGTTGGAGGCCCTGGACGGCGGCGCCGGTGTCGTTCGCCTCGGCGGTCCCGGGGATCTCCCCGAAGGCGTCGTAGAACGCCCGCTTCCGGTCGTCGGCCAGCGTCTCGTAGGCCAGTTTCACCGGCAGGAAGGCGTCCTGGTCCCCGCCGGCGTCCGGGTGGTGCCGCTTGGCCAGGTCGTAGTAGGCCTTTTTGATGTCGTCCTTGGTGGCGGCCCGGTCGACGCCGAGAGTGCTGTACGGGTCGGCCGGCTTCTTCTGCTTCCTCGTCACCGGCCCTCCTGATCAGGTGGTGGGGGACGGTGGCCGACCTGCTCCAGGAGGGCGAAGTACTTCGCCCGGTACTGCTCCAGCTCGGCGATGTACCGGCCGAGGTACTCCGACACCCCGCACGGGAGAACGAGCTCCTCCTCCAGGCCGTACTTGTCGTCGGCCAGCCACTTGATGAAGTCGAGGGTCCGCCGGACGATCAGCTCGCGGTGCGTTTCACTTCCCATTCCCGTCCGCCTCCTTCGGCTTGTCGTAGTCCCCCGTCTCCTCGCCCATCCGGGTCAGCTCCGCGAGCGCCTCCCGCTCGCGCCCGGCCACGTAGGCTTCCTCCACATCACGGCGGACCCGCTCGATCAACCGGTCGACCTCGGCGTCCGACATGGGGAACCCGACGAGCCAGCGCTTCCAGTCGTAGACGAACTCGTCGTTCCAGTGTTGGTTCGCGTCTTTCCGATCCTGCTTGGGTCGGAGGTCGCTGATCACAGACTCGGTCTGCGCGAGCCGGTCGGCGACTCCAACCTTGATTTGCATCAGAATGAAGGCCGCCAACTTGAGCGGGTCGCCCTCCATCAACTCCGGCGTGATCACACACTGCCACGTCAGCTTCGCCCGGTGCACCTCCCCAAGCTCTTCGTCCTGGAAGGGTTTAATCCCGAACAGCTTCTTCACCTGCTCTCTGACTTCGTCCTCTGTCATTTTCCCTGTTACTTTCCGAGTTTTCCAATTCTCGTGACCTAGAACCGTACCGCGCCCCCCGGCGGCCGGCCGAACTGAGCTATTCGAACGACCTCGGCAAACAGTACGCCCCCGTGCCGGTTCGGCCGTGCGACCCGCGAGTTGAGGAACCGCCGAACGGCTCTCGCCTCGGCGACGCTTCCAACCGCTATGCCCCAGTTAATGCCCCAGTGGCCGGAGAGCGGCATCCACTCGTACCACACCACCGCCGCGCCCCAGGTGCTGTGCTTGCGCACGAAGAAGTGCTGCCGCAAATATGGCCGCCTCAGGGTGGGCGACGATTCCTCCGTCACTCGAGCCCCTCTCGCCACCGGGTGGGGTTCACGATCACCTCGGCGGCCCCACAACTGTAGGTGCCGACGTGAAACTCCATGAACGGCACCTCCTCGGCGAGCCTCCGCTCGTTTAGCAGCCATGCGAGGAACTGAAACTCGTGGAAGCTGTAGTCCTTCTTTTGTTCCGGCCACAGCTTGAGGTATCCGGCCAGTTCGGCGGACGTGTCGATGTCCGCGACTGCTCGGCACACGGCCAGTACGCTGTAGTCGCTGTACGCCCCCGACGTAACCGTGAAGACCGTGCCGCGTGGGATGATCTGCCGCTTCTGCTCCCGCTTACTCATCCGCCCCTCACCCCTCCTGTCGGTCCTGTCTCGTCCCCTCCGGCCGCCCGTGGTATACACCCCGACATGTGCTGCCTCTGCCGCGTGCGAACGTGGCTCATCAACTCTTTACTTTACGGGACCAACATCATGTCAACTCTTTCCGATCTCCAGTCGTCCATCTCGGCCCTCTCGGACACCATCCTGGCCATCGACACCAAGCTCGACGAGGTCCGCTCGCGGATCGAGGCTTTGGTCGTCGGCGCGCCGGTGTCCCAGGAGCAGCTCGACGCCCTGAACGCCTCCCTGGAGGCGGTCAAAAGCGCTGCTGCGGCGGTTCTCACGGAGGCCGACGACCTGGCGTAGCTGACGGCCGCCCGGCCCGTCTCGACTATGGGGCGGGCCGGGGCTCGTAACTCCTCGCTTACCTCCGGTTCCCCTTCAGCCGGTCGACCAGCTCCCCGATCAGCCCGACGGCCTTCCAGAACAGGTCGGCCCAGGTCTTCTTCATCGCTCCTTGGCCTCCTGCTGATCTGACCACCACTCGTCAAACGTTTCGTACTTCTGCCGATCCCCTGCGTCCTCGCACGTGCTCTCATCCAGCCACCTTGAGTAGACTTCTGTTGCTCGCGCCGCATCCCAAACCTGGCGAGCGAACGCTTTCAGTTCCTCGGGCGTGCCGACGTAGGCCGGATCGCCGTAGTCCTCGTTGCCGAGCTCCACGACGATCTCCGGGTCCCAGTACCTGATGTTCGCCATTCTGTGCATCACCGCTCCTCCGCGACCACCCGGCCGCGCTCCCGCTCGATAATCCCCATCAGCTCGTCGACCTTCTGGTCCCGGGAGTATCCCTCCCGGCCCACGATGTCCTCGACCTCGCTCCGGATGATGCCCTCCCAGAGGTCCCGGGGCGGGGTCAGGAGGCCGTCGAAGATCCGGCCGGTCACCCGGTCTGCGCTAGGGCCTGTCTCGCTAATCACCGGGCCAGGTAGAGTCGGATGAACGCGAGCCGCACCATCGCCGCGAAGTTGACC
>JAIEQN010000776.1 GCA_019747685.1 Gemmataceae bacterium | reverse complement strand
GCCAGGGCCTTCCCGTCCCACAGGGCGACCCGCGGGCCGCCCCCGAACCCGGCCGCCACCGCCAGGTCGGCGAACCCGTCGGCGTTGATGTCGCCGACGGCCGCCCGCACCCCGCCCCGGAAGTTCGGGTCCTGGATGCCGAAGAAGCTGACCACCGGGGCGAAGTCCCCGCCCCGGATGATCTGCACCCGCGGCCCGCCGCCCTCGTCCGGGGTGACCACCAGGTCGGCCCGGCCGTCCCCGGTCAGGTCCCCGGTGGCCACGAACACCCCGCCGGTGAAGTCCCCGAACGGGAAGGCCGAGTACAGCACCTCGTCGGTGTTCCCGTCGATCACCAGCACCCGGGCCTGGGTCCCCGGCCCGGTCCCCATCACCACGTCCTCGATCCCGTCCCCGTTCAGGTCGGCGGTCGCCGTCCGCACCCCGCCGGCGAACGACCCGAACGGGGTCAGGGTGCCGAACGGCCGGCCGTCCGGGTCGTACCGGGTGACGGTCGCGGTCGCCCCCGGCCCGGTCCCGACGTCGATCTCCGACGGGATCGGGGTGACGGTCAGGGTCCCCGGGATCACCGTGATGGTGTAGTTCAGGGCCGTCGGCGTCCCCCGGGCGGTGATCGGGTAGGTCCCGACCTTGCTCGACTGGGTGGCCGTCGACACCAGGTTCAGGTTCTGGACCACCGCCGGGGTGTCGCCCAGCAGCAGTCCCTCGAAGGCGGCGGTGAACGGCGGGTTCGGCCGGTTGAACACCTTGGTCGCGTCGTTCACCCGGACCGTCAGCGGGGCCGGGGTGACGGTCAGGGTGCCCGGGGTGAACGTGACCGTGTAGTTCGGGTTGGCGGTCAGCGTCCCCTGGGTGATCGGGTACGCCCCGACCGGGCTGGCGGCGGTCGCCGCCGTCCCGGGCAGGCCGGACACGACCTCGGCCTCGGTGTCCCCGTTGACCAGCCCGCTCACCCGGAAGGTCAGCGGCGGGACCGGCTGGCCGTACACCTTGGTCGCGTCGTCGGCCTGGACGCTCAGCACGGCCGGGACGACCACGTGGGTGAACGGGGCCGACGTGCCGGGCAGGAAGAACTCCGACCCGGGGTACGCGGCGGTGATGTCCGAGTACGTCCCGGCGTTGAACGTCGGCACGGTGACCGACGCCCGGTACTCGCCGCCCACCAGGACGAGCGTCCCGGTCCCCAGCAGGGTGGTGCCCTGGAAGAACCGGACCTCGTCCCCCTCCAGCAGCCCGGCCAGCCCCGGGACGAGCGGGGTGACGGCCGCCGTCAGGGTGATGCTCTGGCCGTAGGTGGTCGGGCCGTTCGAGCTGACCCCGATCGACGGCGGGCGGTCGAGCACGACCACCGTGGCGGCCGCCGGGCGGGTGACGTTCCCGGCCCGGTCGAGCACCTCGATGACCAGCGAGTAGACCCCGTCCGGGACGACGTTGCCGGCCGAGTCCCGCCCGTCCCAGGTGATGTCCACGGCCGTCGCCCCGGCCGCCCCCTCGAACCGCCGGACCTCGGCCCCGCCGGCGTCCAGCACCCGGACCGTCCAGTGGTCCAGGTTCTCGTCCCCGACCGTCCCGGTCAGCCGGGTGGTGGTCGGGACCATGCTGGCCGTCCCGGCCGGCAGCCCGACCGGCAGCGGGGCGATCACCGGGACCGGGCTGGTCACCGGGGTCGAGTCCGGGGAGGTGCTGTCCACCCGGACGGTGATCGGGGCGGCCGCCGCCGTGTTCCCGAACTCGTCCTGGAACGACGCGGTCAGGGTGTAGTCCCCGTCCGGGACGAACGCCCCGGTCTGGTCCCGGCCGTCCCAGGTGACGGCGATGGCGAACGAGTTGTCCGCCCCCGGCGACGGCTTGCGGGGGACCCGCTCGCTGAACGTCCGGACGACATCGCCGGCCGAGTTCTTGACCACCACCGTCCAGTCGGTCAGGGCCCGCTCCTGGGTGACGGTGGTGGCGGCGGTGAAGGCGTCCTGGACGCCCGGGCTGTTGTTCGGCGAGATCAGGGCCGGCGACCCGACCAGCGGGGCGATCGCCGGCACCTCGACCACCTGGGTCAGGACCGGGGAGGTCCCGGCGTTGAAGTTCAGGGCGTCCCCGCTGAACGCGGCCGAGACGGTGTGGGTCCCGCCGGCCAGGAACCCGCCCGGGACGGCGGTGGTGGTGAAGGTCGCCCGGCCGCTCGCGTCCAGCATGAACGGCCCGTAGCTCACCCCGTCCACGGTGAACGTCACCGTGTCGTCGGTCGGGACCGGCCCGGCCCCCGGCTCCGGGGTCACGGTGGCGGTGAACGTCACCGGCTCCCGCAGGGTGGACGGGTTCCGGGACGCCGCCACCGTGACCGCCACGTCCGCCTTGACCTTCTCCAGCTCGACCGTGGTGGCGGTGTACACCACCCGGAACTTCTGGCCCCCGATGAACACCACGTTCGGGCCGAACGGCTCGGCGAACCGGCCGACCACCGACCCGGCGGTGATGATGGTGAACCGGTCGCCCAGCAGCACCCCGGGGCCGAACGACCCGGACAGGGTCGCCCCGCCGAGGGTGACGGTGCCCGTCGCCCGGAGCTGGTCGTAGTCCGCCCCGGCCGGCGGGGTCGGGTGGGACGAGGCGTCCAGGTCCACGAAGTACGTCGTCGCCGCCCCCCAGACCACGTCCCCGGTGACCCGCAGGACGCCGGCCGGGTTGAGCCGCCAGTTGTTCCCCGGGCTGACCGTCCCGACGGCCGGGCCGGACGCCCCGCCGACCGAGTCGACCGACCCGACCCCGCTCAGGCTGGCGTTCGGGCCGTCCAGGGTCTTCGGGCCGACATCCCCGTCGGCCTGGAGGTCGCCGTCCACCACCCGGACCGGCACCGCGGTCGGGGCGGTCGGGGCCAGGACCAGCCGGCCGGCCCCGTCCTTGACCAGCCCCTCGCCGGCGGCCGCCGTCGGGACGGCGGTGATCCGCAGGTCCTCCGGCTGCGGGCCGTCGGTCACGATCACCGTCCGGACCGCCCCGTTCAGGTCGAGGGTGCCCGGGCCGGTGATCGACGCCGACCCGGCCGCCGTCGAGGTCCCGGTGATGTCCCCGGTCAGGTTCAGCTCGGACCCGGCGGCCAGGGTGATCGCCCCGCCGGCGGTCCGGATGTCCCGGGTGGTGACGACGGCGTTCGCCCCGGCGGCGATCGTCCCGCCGGTCATGTCCACGTCCCGGACGGTCAGGGTGGCGTTGGCCCCGGCGGTGATGGTCCCGCCCGCCATCGTCACGTCGGCGGCGGTCAGGCTGCCGCCGGCCCCGGTCAGCACCGACCCGCCGGTGACGGACAGGTCGGCGATGGTGTCGGCCCGGCCGTTCAGGTCGTAGGTCCCGGTGGCGTTGACCGCCACGTCGGAGGTGTCGGCGATCTGGTCGTCCCGGGTGGCCCGGACGACCGCCGGGGCGGCCCCGTCGCCGACCACCAGGTCGCCGTTGACGGCGATCCCGGCGGCCTGGTTTAGCCGCAGGGTGCCGGCCCGGACGGTGGTGGTCCCGGAGTAGGTGTTGTCGGCGGTGCCGTCGTAGGAGACGGTCCCCGGGCCGACGATGTCCAGCCCGAACCCGAGCCCGTTGTCGGTAATCGGGGCGGTGAACGAGAACACCTGGACGACGGTGGTGGTCCCGATCGAGGCGTCGCTGCCCAGGGTGAGCGGGACGGCCCAGACGTTGAGGTTGCCGAGGAAGCTGTTCAGGGCCCCCTGGCCGTTGAACCCGGGGCCGTTGATGGTCACGGCCTCCCGGTTCATGGTGATCCCGCCGGCCACCTGGAGGGTGGCCCCGGTGTTCACCACGGTCGCCCCCGGGCCCTCCCGGGTGGTGCTGATGAAGGCGTTGGCCGCCCCGGTGGCGGTGGCCGTCAGTTGCGGCTGGTCGGCCCCGGCCAGGGTCCCGCCGAAGGTGACCTCGTAGAAGAAGTTGCCGGCGGACCCGGTCCGGGTGACGGCCACCGACCCGCCGACCCCGCCGATGTTCGGCAGGGCGTTCAGGGCCGCCGCCACGTCCGCCGCGGTCGCGGTGACCAACAGCGGGGTGGTGGGCTGGCCGTCGAAGATCAGGGTGAACGTCCCGGCCGACCCGGTCACCTGGACGAGCTGGACCTCCGGCCCGCTGTTGCCCAGGCTGCTCGGGTTGAACACCCGCAGCACGCCCTCGTCCACCACCGTCAGCCCGGCGTACGGGTTGGCCGTCCGCAGCTCGACCACGCCCTCCCCGGCCTTCCGCAGCCGGGCGGCCGGGACCGGGGCCGGGTTCGGGTCCCGGATCGTCCCGGTGACCGACAGGGTGCTGTCGGCGGCCGCCCCGATGCTGGCGTCCGTCTCCAGGGTGATCGGCCCGGCGTAGGTGTTGGCCCCGGAGGCGTTCCGCAGCGCCCCGCCGGCCCCCACCCCGTCCCCGTTCAGGGCCAGCACCTCGCTGACGGTGAACCCGCCGCCGGTGTCGCCCTCGATCTCCAGGGTGGCCCCGGCCGACACCACGGTCCCGAGCCCGCCCCGCTGGGCCTCGGTCACGTTGACCGACAGCCCCGGGGAGATGCTCCCGGCCACGATCGTCGGCAGGTCCTGGTTGCCCAGGGCGTTCCGGAAGGTGACGGTGAACGTCTTCCCGTTCGAGGTCGGGCTCTCGGCCACGATGAGGTTGCCCGTCCCGCCGACCGATGGCAGGGCCCCGAGCTTGCTCCGGACCACCGCGGCGGTGATGGTCGAGGCGTCGAGCAGCCCGGTGGCGTCCCCGTTGAACGACAGGGTGAACTGGTACGGCAGCCCGGTCGCCGGGTCGACGCTCCCGACCACCGCCACCGTCTGGACCTCGGACGAGACCGCCGGCCCGAGGGCGTCCGGGCCGCGGACGGTCAGGGTCCCGGCCTCGACGTTGGTCACCCCGGTGTAGACGTTGGCCTGGGCCAGGGTCAGCCGCCCGGGGCCGACCTTGATCAGCCCGAACGACGCCTGGCTGTTCACCTGGTCGATCGGCCCGTCGATGACCAGGGTGTCGGCCGGGTCGGACACCCCGATCGACACCTGGGAGGACGGGACGGTCGGCGGGGCGGTGCTCGGGTCGAGGTTGAAGGTGACCGGCCCCCGCCAGACGTTCGTCGCCCCGGCCGGGTCGGCGTCCGGGTGGACGTTGAGCAGGGCCCCGGTCTTGTCGATCCCGCTGCCGGACAGGAACAGGTGCTCGTCGACCACCACCGTCGGGTCGCCGGTGAAGGCGTTCCGGGCGATCTGGAGCTGGGCCCCGTCGAGCACCCGGGTGTCGGCCGGGCCGCCGGCCAGCCCGGTGCTGCCGAGGGCCAGGGCGTCCTGCACCTGGAGGGCCCCGGCGGCCACCCGGGTGAGGCCGTCGTAGGTGTTGGCCTCGGCCAGAATCAGGGTCCCGGGCCCCTCCTTGTCCAGGGCGAAGTTCTCCGCCCCGTCGGTGATCGTCCCGATCCCGACCAGGTCGGCCTTGCGGCCGATGGTCAGGCTGGTCCCGGAGTCGACCCCGATGGTGCTGTCCGTCGCCAGGGTCAGGGTCCCGGTGTAGGTGTTGTTGCTGCTGACGTTCCGCAGGGCCCCGGTGAACCGCTGGTTGAACGGGAACCCGCGGCCGTTGACGGTGACCGGCTCGGCCTCCAGGTCGCTCCGCAGCTCCAGGGCGGCCCCGTCGGACACCACCGTGTTGGCGGTGGCGGCCGGCTCGAACGCCCCGAGGGCCCGCGGGTTGTTCACCTGGAGGACGCCCTCCTGCACCAGGGTCTGCCCGCCGTAGGTGTTCGCCCCGGACAGGATCAGGGTGCCCAGCCCGATCTTCCGCAGCTCGTGGTTGGCCCCGGGGGTGTCGTCGGCCACCCGGCCGATCAGGTTGACCGAGGCCGAGGCGATCCCGTTCTGGAGCTGCTGGGTGCCGGCCGCCCCGATCGTGGTGTCCCCGGTCAGGGTGACGTTCCCGGTCCACACCGACGCCCCGCTGAGGGCCCGCAGGGCGCCCGAGCTGGGCTGGTAGTCGGTCAGCAGGAGCTGGAACATGCCCCGGCCGTTGGTCGCGGCCGTGAGGGTGTTCAGGGTCTGGTTCAGGACCAGGTCCTTGACCGCCACCCGGGGCATCCCGGCCCCGAACTTGACCCAGATGTACGAGGTCGTGTCGGCCGCGTTCCGCAGCGACCAGACGCCGTGCTCGTTGCCCAGGTACAGGGTCCCGTCCCGGGGGTCGACGGCGGTGGCGTAGGCCGGGGCCTGCATGTCCGCGTCGTTCCCGGTGATGTCGGTCCAGTTCCGGCCGGCGTCGGTCGACCGGTAGACCCGGCCGCCGGGCTGCCCGACCCGCCGGCTCCGGGTGACGTACACCGTGTCCCGGTTGGCCGGGTCGACGGTGATGTCGGTGATCGGGGCCGGGTCGGTCGGGGTGGCCCCCGGCGGGGTCCGGACGATCCACGAGGTGCCGTGGTCCTTGGTGACCCGCAGCTCCTCCCGGCGGTTGGCCTGGGTCAGCCCCTGCTGGAAGTACCCGGCGACGTAGATGGTGTCCGGGTCGTAGGTGTTCGACCCCTTGTCGGTGACGTTCGGGAACCCGGGCGGGGAGGCCCCGAGCGCGTTCGGCTCCGGGTCGAGGGCGAACCGGCCCTGGAAGGTGGCCGTCCCGATGGCGGTGACGGTGATGCCGGCGTTCAGGTTGGTGAACGTCAGCCCGCCGTTGGACGACTCGAGCAGGTTGTTGGCGATGATGTCGTCCGGGGCCCCGCCGAGCGGGTCGCCGACGACCACCGGGTTCGGGTTGCCGATCAGCACCCGGCTGGTGTTGATCGGGTCGACCACCAGGGGGAAGAAGTTCGACCCCTCGTTCCGCTGGTACTGGTCGACCCGGCCGGTGTTCCCGCCGGGGCCGACCGGGGACACCCGGGCCGTCCCGTAGGACCGGTTGAACGGGTCGAACAGGTCGGCGAACTTCAGGTCCGGGGGGACGGTCGAGACGTTCCGGAGGGTGAACCAGGTGGCCCCCCCGTCGGTCGTCTTGCGGAGCTGGCCGTCCCGGGCGGCGTAGGCCACCAGCGGGTTCCGCGGGTCGTACCGGACGACCCCGGTGTTGCTCCCGGCGGTGTCGTCCAGCCGGGCCCAGGCCAGCCCGCCGTCGAACCGCTGGGTGCCGCTATCCGTCGCCCCGGCCAGGGCCTGGTTCAGGTCGGTCGGGTGCGGGTCGGCCGAGTTCAGCTGGGTGACCGCCAGGTCGCCGTTCAGGTTGACGTACCGGCGGTCGGCGGGGGCGACGGTCGGGTCGTACCGCCACACCCCGCCGTCGGTCCCGATCACCAGCCGGCCGGCGAAGTCCCGGGTCAGGCTCTGGTACTGGTTGCCCGGCTTGTTGCCGGTCGGGTCGGGCGGGAGGACCGACCAGGCCTGCCCGCCGTTGGTGCTGACGAAGATGTCGTCCCGGCCGGCCAGGTAGACCACGTCCGGCTCGTTGTCCGCGGCCATCAGCGGGGTGGACGACTGGACCAGCAGGGCGTTGTTGTACCGGCCGGTCCCCTTGACGATGTTCCGGTAGTACGGGGAGTTCGGCGGGGCCGGGATCTGCGGGTCGAAGGTGGCGGTGCCGAACGGCCGGACCGGGACCGCCCCGGTCGCCTGCCAGGTGGTGGCGATCCCGCCGTCCCACCCGGTCTTCTGGATGTCCCGCAGCTCGCCCCGCAGGTCCTGGTAGTCCGGCCACACCACAGAGGCGTACACGGTGATGTGGGGGTTGATGACCCCGTAGATGAAGTCGTTGGTGATCCCCTCGTTCGGGTTCTTGGTGAGCGGCCACCGGGCGGTCGGCTGGAGGTAGTTGTCCTGGGTCCCGGCCAGCTTGATCCAGCCGTTGCGGCCGGGCGGGATGTACGGGATCGGCGGGGTGATCGGGCCGACCGGGAACGGGTTGGCCCGCTGGTCCGGCGGGGTCGGCGGGGGGAGCGGGGGGAGCGGCTGGGGGATGTCCGGGCCGGTGGTGTGGGACCGGACGAAGACCGTCCCGGTGCCCAGCCACCAGGTCGGGTTGGCCCCGGTCGAGTCCGGGTCCTCGGTCCGGTAGACGGCGTTGAAGATGCCCTGGCTGGTCGGCCCCTGGTAGTACTTCTGGAACGACTCCCCGAGGGCGGCGTACAGGACCCACTCGCTCGCCCCGGTGAACGGGCTGAACCCCCGCTTGATCAGCTGGATGTCGCTCCAGGTGGCGTTCGTCTGCGGGAACATGATCCGGTAGTCGTCGTCCGGGCCGGCGTTCTCCGGGGCCCCGACCCCGGCCGGCGGGGCCGCGAAGTCGCCCGTCCCGGGGACGCTCAGCCGGTTCGGGGACGGCCCCCCGGTCAGGTTGAACCAGTCGGCCCCGTCGTACCGCCAGACGCCGGGGACGGCCGCCGGGTCGGCGTTCAGGACATTGCTCGTCCCGCTGGCCACGTAGATGCGGTCGGCCACCTCCGGGTCGACGATGATCTTGCTGACCGCCTGCCCGCGGAGCGGGTTGGCCCCGCCGGTGGTGGTCAGGACCGTCCAGGTCCGGCCGGCGTCGGTCGACTTGTACACCCCGGTGCCGGCGTAGTTGACCGCCGGCCCCTGGACCCCGGACCCGGTCGGGTACCCGTTGGTGTCCCCGGTGGCGAAGTACACCACCCGGGGGTCGGACTGGGCGACGGCGAACGACCCGCCGTAGATCAGCCCGTTCCCGTCCGGGTCGAGGTCGAACAGCGGGTTCCAGGTGACCCCGCCGTCGGTCGTCTTCCAGGCCCCGCCGCCGGCGGTGGCCACGTACACGGTGCTCGGGTCGGACGGGTCGGCGACCGCGCTGGTCACCCGCCCGCTGGTCGGCAGGGTGTTCCCGGACAGCCCGTTGTTGGTCGGCCCGGGGCCGGTGTTCACCCACCGGACGGTGTCCTCGAACGCCGACACCGCCGCCGGCCCGGTCCCGCGGAGGGTCAGGGCCTCCCCGGCGACGGTCAGGTTCCCCTGGAGCTGGAGTTGGGCCCCGTCGGCCACCACCGTCCCGCCGGCCGTCGCCCCGAACGCGGTCGAGTTGGCGGCGGTGACCACCCCCTCGTCGATCGCGGTCGTCCCGCGGAAGGTGTTCGGCCCGGCCAGGAGCAGCTCGCCGGCCCCCCGCTTGGCCAGGTCGGACCCGGCCGGGGACGGGTTGACGGCGTCGTCGATCGGCCCGTGCAGCGACACCCGGGCCCGGGTCCGGACGTCCACCCGGGCGCCGTCCCGGAGGGTGACGGCCCCCCGCCAGGTGTGGTCCTCGGACGACACGACCAGCCCGGCCGGGCCGCCGCTGACCGCCACCTCGGCCCCGCCGGAGGCCGTCGCCACCAGCAGCGGGGCGCTGACCGACCGGGTGTTCCCGAACACCACGGTGTAGACGTTCCCGGTCCGGGTGACGGTCGCCCCGCCGTCGGAGGCGAAGTCGGCCCGGACGGTGGACAGGGCGTTCAGGGCGGCGGCCACGTCGGCCGCGGTGGCGGTGATCGACAGCGGCGGGGTGACCTGCCCGCGGTAGCTCAGGGTGAACGTCCCGGTGAACCCGGGGACGGTCGAGCCGGCGACGGCCACCTGCTGCCCGGGCCGGTCCAGGACGAGCTGCTCGTAGAACACCTGGGTGCCGGCGGCGACCCCGCCGTTGAGCCGGTCGATGCTCCCGGCCAGCTCGAGCACGGCGGCCGGGGAAACGACGGTGGCCGTCTGGGTGTACGTCCCCTGGGTGCGGGCGGTGCCGCTGAACTTCCGCCCCAGGGCGGTGTCGTTCTGGGACCGCAGGGTCCCCTCCCGGACCTCCGTGACCCCGCCGTAGGTCCCCTCCCCCTGGAGGGAGAGTCGCTTCGACCCGAACTTGATCAGCCCGCCATCCACCTCGGCCTCGGCCGACAGCTCCCAGACGGTGAACGGGTCCGGGTTGCCGCCCTCGTTGACGACCAGCTCGACCCGGTTGCTGGTCCCGGGGCCGAACGGGAACTCGAGGGTCCGGGGCGTCAGGTCGGGGGCGTTGTTGATGTACCCGGTGTCGAGGATGCGGGTGCTGCCGGCTTCGCCCCGGGGCGGGTAGTAGGCCGTCAGCCGGTCGCGGAGGGTGAAGAAGTTGTAGGTCACCCGGACGACCCCGGCCGGGGCCCCGGTGTCGATCAGGAACGCCTGCTCGGCCTGGCCGCCGTTGGAGGACAGGTTGAACGAGTTCTGGCCGCCCCGGAGGGTGCCGGTGACAACTAGGTCGCTGCGGGACCCGCCGATCACCTGCTCGACCCCGATCCCGGCCTGGCCGACCAGCCCGACGTCCCCGGCCCAGGTGTTGTTCCCGTCCAGGTTCATCAGCGCCCCGCGGCGGTCGATGAAGCTGTACGGGTGGGTCGGGCCGACCCCGGCGATGGTCAGGTTCTCGGGGAAGGTGAGGTTCGTGCCCGGGGTGAGCGGGCGGAGGTGGAGGGCGGCCCCGGCGCTCACCACCGTCGGCGGCTGGGCGGTGTCCCCCTGGCCGATCGGGTTGACGTTGGCCGCCGGGGCCGGGCGGACGACCGTCTCGAACCGGCCGCCCAGGGAGGCCGCGTTCCGGGCCGTCGCCCACCCCTGCTCGATCCGGGTGGTCCCGAGGTAGGTGTTGGCGATCGGCAGGATCAGGTGGCCCTCGCCCCGCTTGACGAACTCGGTCGCCCGGTCCAGCTCGGGGTCGAGGTTGCCGAGGATCACGCCCTGGGTGGTCAGGCTGTAGTCGGCGGTGAAGTAGGTGGCGTCCGGGGTCGGGTGGCCGGCCCGCCGGTCCTGGTCGACCCCGATCGCGTCGGCCACGTTCTTCGCGTACCCGAGCTCGATCGGGGCGGTGGTGACGTTGATCCCGCTGACGCTCCGCAGGGCCCCGGTCCCGCCGGTCCGGCCGTTGTCGGTCGTGTCCAGCCCGCGGCCGAAGATGGTGATCGGCTCGGCCACCCGGAGCCGGTTCGGGTCGCCGGTGACGGAGTCGTTCCCGAGGTCCCGGCCGTGGGCGTCCCGCTGGGGGATGGTCAGGTCGCCGGCCTCCACCTCCAGCTCCAGCGACCCGCCCTCGACGACCGCGGTGGCCGACCCGCCGCCGTCCCGGACGGTGATGGTGTCGGCGGCCACGTTCCCGGCCCCGAGGGCCTGGATCTGGGGCAGGTTGAGCCCGACGAACGCCCCGCCGAAGATGATGTTGTACTGGGTCCCGCCGGCGATCCGGGTGGCCGTCACCGACACCTTCCCGCCGGCCGACACGACGGTCGACAGGGCGTTAACCGCGGCCTCGACCTGCGGAGCGGTGGCGTTGAACGGCAGGGGGATGGTGCCGGCCCCGCTGAAGAAAATCTGGAACGTCCCGGGCGAGCCGATCACCTGGGCGGCCTGGACCTCGGCCCCGGTCGACCCGCCGACCGTCCCCAGGGCGGTCGAGTCCCGGGCGGTCAGGGCCCCCTGGGCGACCAGGGTGGTCCCGGTGTAGGTGTTGGCGTTGTCCAGGACGACCCGCCCGGCGTCCACCTTGGTCAGGGCGTACGGGCCGTTCGGGGACGACACCACCCCGCTGACGGTCAGGGTGGTCCCGGCGGCCGCCCCGACGGCGGCGGCCACGGCCACGTTCGGGGCCGGGCTGCCGAGGGTGACCGGGCCGGCCCAGTAGTTGTTCCCGACGGTGTTGGCCAAGGCCCCGTCGTTCTCCAGGAAGTCCCGGCCCGGGCCGTTGATGGTCAGGAACTCGTCCCGGACGGTGAACCCGGTGGGGTTCCCGTCGGCCCCGGTCGGGGCCAGGTCGGCCAGCCGGAGCTGCCCGGCCTGGGTCAGGGTGTAGTTGACGATCGTCCCGCTCAGGGTGGTGCCGCCGGCCCCGAGGGACAGCGGGTGGGTGGCGGTCAGCACCCCGTCGTCGACGATCGTCTGGCGGCGGTAGGTGTTCCCGGTCGGGCTGGCCAGCCGGACCTCCCCGGCCCCCTCCTTGTACAGGGCGAACCCGGCCCCGGAGTCGCTCACCACCCCGGTCACGTTCAGCACCGACCCGGCCGACGCCCCGAGGGCGGCGTCGCTGTCGAGCACCACCGGGGCGTCCCAGTTGGTCGTCCCGGACAGGGTGGACAGGGCCCCGTCGTTGGCGAACCCGAGGCCGTTCAGGGTGATCGGCTCGCGGACGGTGATCGCCCCGGCCGCGTCGACCAGCACCCGGACCGACGACCCGGCCCCGACGATCGTCCGGGCCGAGGTGGTGCCCAGGGCGTTCGGGTTGGTGATGACGAGCTGGCCGGCGTTGTTGTTCAGCCGGAAGAACCCGGCGAACCCGCTGTTGTCGTTGGTCAGGGTGAGGGTCCCGGCCCCGTCCTTGGTCAGGGTCGAGTTGGCCACCCCGGCCAGCCGGCCGGAGACGGTCAGGGCGGCCGAGTCGAGGATCGAGAAGGTCTGGAAGTTGCCGGCCGCCGCCCCCAGGGTGACGTTCATCGCCAGGGCGTTGTCGACGGCCCCGGCGGTGACCACCAGGTTGCCGCTCTGGCTGACCCCGGAGATCCCGCCGAGGGTCAGCGGGGACCCGGACAGGGTGTACCCGCCGGCCCCGTAGGTGATCGAGTTGAAGATGCCGCCGGAGATGTTGTTGACCGCCACCCGCTGGGTCGGGCCGGCCGGGAACACCAGGTCCTCGACGTTCAGCGGGTTGCCGGTCGGGGCGACCCCGCCCTGCCAGTTGGCCGGGGTCGACCAGAGCTGGTTGGCCCCGGCCCCGGTCCAGGTGAAGGTGGCCGGGGTGTCCCGGACCTCCAGTTGCTCCAGCCCGAGCACGGGGAAGGGGCGGAGCAGGGACGGCTTGCGGGCCGCCCACCCGGTCCACCGGTTCCGCCGGGCGAGCTTAAACATGGGACGCTCCCGAGATGTATCGAGGGTGTGCCGCGGGGTGCCGGGGGGTTCCGCCGGGATTCGCGCGTGTCTTAGTCGGTCCAGGTTAGCGGCCGGCCGGGGGGTGACGAAGAAATCCCGGCCATAGAATCTGGGAAACCCGGGCTAGGTGTTCCGATTCGCCGCATCGTGCCGTCCCTCCGGGGCGGTGGGCGTCCCACCGGTGCGAGTCCGGCCGGGCACGGGGCGACGGCCGGGCCGGCGGCCCGGAACGGGGGGTGACGTTCACTAGACGGGGCCGCACCGGGTATGGTTTGCGGGGCCGTCGGAAAAAACGCCGCCCCCCGCGGGCGGGCCGGCCGGGGGTTGGGTCACCGGTATCAGAATCTGCCCGCGCTCCGGCCGCCGGGCGGGGCGGATTCGGCCGCGTTCGCCCGGCCGGCCGGCGTCCGGTCCGCCGCAGGCCGTACCGGACGCCGAACCGCGCCAATCGGCCCGCCCGGAGCAGCCCGGGTCACCGTCCGCCGCTCGCCCGGCCGGCCGGCACGGGCGACGCCGGCGGTACGGCCCGGGGGCCGGGCCACGGCCGCCGGTTCGTACACTCAGCCGTATCCCATCCCGACAAGGGCGTTCCCATGACCGCCGCCCGTCCGCCCGGCCCCCGGGACCGCCTGCTCGGCTTGCGGCTGGTCGGCCGGGTCAAGGCCGACCCGCTCGCCTTTTACACCGGCATGCACCGGGAGTACGGGGACGCCGTCTACATGCGGTTCGGCCCGTACCGGGACTTCACCTTCTTCCACCCGGACGCGGTCCGGGAGATCTTGGTCGAGAAGGCCAGGCAGTTCGGCCGGTTCCAACACCCGATCCGGGTGCTCAGGCAGTGGAACGGCGACGGCCTCCTGATGACCGACGGCGAGCTGTGGCTGCGGCACCGGCGGATCATCCAGCCGGCCTTCCACCCGTCCCGGTTCCCGGGGTACGCCGGGCTGATGGCGGCGGCCGCCCGGGACCACCTCGACCGGCTGGCCGGGGAGGTCGAGTTCGAGCGGGAGATGACCGACCTGACGATGGACGTGGCCACCCGGACGCTGTTCGGGGTCGACCTGGGGGCCGACCGGGCGGACCTGGCCCGGGTGATGAAGGTCCTTAACGCCGTGGCCATGAAGGAGTTCACGACCCCGTTCCTGGTCCCCCGGTGGTGGCCGGGGCAGGGCGAGAAGAAGTGGGCCATCCGGACCCTCGACGGGGTGGTGCGGCGGATCATCCGGGACCGCCGGGCGTCCGGCGAGGACCGCGGCGACCTGCTTTCCATGCTGCTCCGGGCCACGGACGAGGAGGGGGACGGGAAGGGGCTGACCGACGAACAGGCCCGGGACAACACGGTCGGCCTGTTCCTGGCCGGGCACGACACCGCGGCCGCCGGGATGCTTTGGGTGGGGTGGTTCCTGGCGTCGCTCCCGGAGGTCGCCGCCCGGGCGGCGGCCGAGGTGGATGAGGTGCTAGCCGGCCGCGACCCGACGTTCGCCGACCTGCCCCAGCTCAAGTACGTCGAGCGGGTGGTGAAGGAGGCGCTGCGGCACCGGACGCCGACGATCGGGGTGTTCGGCCGGCAGGCCCTTCAGAACGTGGAGGTCGGCGGCTGGGCGATCCCGAAGGGTGGCCTCGTCCGGGTCTTCTCGTGGGTCACCCAGCACGACCCGCGGTGGTTCCCCGACCCGGAGAAGTTCGACCCGGACCGGTTCGCCCCGGGCCGGGCCGAGGCCATCCCGCCGGGGGCCTACTTCCCGTTCGGGATGGGGCCGCGGGTGTGCATCGGCAACACCTTCGCCATGACCGAGCTGGTGCTGCTGACGGCGATGCTCCTGCGGCGGTTTACCTTCGCCCCGGCCCCGGGGCAGGGCGAGCCGGTGCCGGTGGCCGGGATGTCCCTCCGCCCGGCCGGCGGCCTGCGGCTGGTCCTTGGCCTACGAAAATCCGGCCACTGATGAAATCAGGAGAGACACAGATCAAGACAGTACCTGTGTTGTTCTGATCTGTGCCTCACGTGTCTTCATCTGGGGCCGCTTGGTTCGGCTCGCCCCCGTCGTCTACCTTAAGCGGGATGGCAACCTCTCACGCCCCGACCACGCCGACCGTCACCTTCTGGGGGGCGGCCGGGACCGTCACCGGGTCGATGCACCTGCTGGCGGCTCGCGGAAAGAATGTGCTGCTGGAGTGCGGCCTGTACCAGGGCCGCCGGGCCGACAGCCACGCCCGCAACCGGGAGTTTCCGTTCCGCCCGAAGAAGGTCGACGCCGTCGTCCTCAGCCACGCCCACATCGACCACTGCGGGAACCTGCCGAACCTCGTCCGGCAGGGCTTTTCCGGCCCCATCTACTGCACCCCGGCGACCCGGGCGCTGGCCGCCGTCATGCTCGGGGATGCCGCGAAGATTCAGCAGGAAGACGCCGACTACCTGAACCGGAAGCTCGACCGGGGCGAGCCGAAGGTCGAGCCGCTGTACGACGCCCGGGACGTGTACCGCACGCTCCTGAAGCTGAAGGCGGTCCCCTACGGCAAGCCGTTCGAGGTGTTACCCGGGATCGAGGCCGAGTTCTCCGACGCCGGCCACCTGCTCGGGTCGGCGGCCGTCCACCTCCGCGTCGGTGGCCGCCGCATCACCTTCACCGGCGACCGCGGCCGGCCGGGGCTGCCGATCCTCCGCGACCCCGAGCCGCTGCCGCCCGCCGACCTCATCATCTCCGAAAGCACCTACGGCGGGCACACCCACGAACCCGTCGATGAGACGGCGGCCCGGCTGGGCGTGGTCGTCCGCCGGACCGCGGCCCGGGGCGGGAAGGTGGTCATCCCGGCGTTCAGCGTCGGCCGGACGCAGACGGTGGTGTACTTCCTCCACCAGCTCATGAACTCGGGTGCGTTGCCGCCGATCCCGATCTACGTGGACAGCCCGATGGCGGTCCGGGCCACGGAGGTCTTCAAGGCTCACCCGGAGTGCTTCGACGAGGAGACCGCGCGGCTCCTGGACGAACACCCGGAAGTGTTCGGGGAAGGGCGGGTGCGGTACGTCGAGAAGGTCCACGAGAGCGTCGCCCTCAACCGCCGAACCGACCCGAGTGTCATCATCTCCGCGAGCGGCATGTGCGAGGCCGGCCGCATCCTCCACCACCTCAAGCACAACCTGGGCGACGGCCGGAACACGATACTGATCGCCGGGTATCAGGCCGACGGGACGCTCGGCCGGCGACTGGTCGAGCGGCGGCCGGAGGTGAAGGTGCTGGGCCGGACGGTCCAGGTGCGGGCCGAAGTCGTCGTCCTCAACGGGCTGTCGAGCCACGCCGACCACCCGGGCATGGTGGCGTCACTCCTCCCACTGGCCGGGCCGGGGGTGAGGGTCCGGCTGGTCCACGGCGAGCCGGAGAAGGCGGCCGAGCTGGCCGACGCCCTCCGGGCCGTCGGGTTCGCCGACGTGGCCGCCCCCGAACGGGGCGAATCGGTCGCCGTGTAACGGTCCGGTGAAAATCAGGCGTAGCCGCTTCCCAAGCGGTCGGCCGCCGGTTATACCTGGAAGGCACGCCGCACCCCCCGCCAACGCACGGCCGGCGGCCTCGTTACAGAATCCGACCGGACGGGTGAAAGTATTCCCGCCCGCGGTCGTCTGCTTGGCGTCCCCGTATCTCGCCGGGAGAACCGATGACCCTGCCCGCCGACGACGGGGCCAACGGCCACGCCGCCCCGACCCCGACCGTCACCTTCCTGAACGGCGTCCGCCAGCGGATCGGCACCGTCGTCGTCGGCCAGGATGTCGTGGTCGAGCGCATCCTGATCGCCCTGCTGACCAGCGGCCACCTGCTGCTCGAAGGCGTCCCCGGGCTGGCCAAGACGCTGCTCGTCTCCTGCCTGGCCAAGTCGATCCACCTCCAGTTCGCCCGCATCCAGTTCACCATCGACCTCCTGCCGTCGGACATCCTCGGGTCGGAAATCCTCGACCAGAAGACGCACGACTTCCGGGTGAACAAGGGGCCGGTCTTTACGAACCTGCTGTTGGCCGACGAGATCAACCGGGCCGCCCCGAAGGTGCAGTCGGCCCTGCTCGAAGCCATGCAGGAGCGGAAGGTGACGATTGGCAAGGAGGCGTTCAAGCTGCCCTCGCCGTTTTTAGTGATCGCCACCCAGAACCCGGTCGAGCAGGCCGGGACGTTCGAGCTGCCGGAGGCCCAGCTCGACCGGTTCATGCTCCGCCACCGGCTCGTCTACCCGACGGTCGATGAGGAGAAGGAAATCCTCCGGCGGAACATGGCCCTGGGGGTGAAGCGGGAGGGCGGCGGGGCGGTCGCCCGGACCGAGTTCGACGTGCTGGCCGACGAGCCGGTCGGCACCATCGACGACCTCGTCGCCGCGATGGAGGCGGCGGCCGACGTGTACGTCAGCGACACGTTCGTGGAACACGTCATCGACGCCGTCACCCGGACCCGCAGCCACCCCGACGTGGAGCTAGGGGCCAGCCCGCGGGCCGGGATCGCCCTCATCAAGGCGGCCAAGGCCCGGGCGCTGATCCGCGGCCGCGGGTACGTCGTACCCGACGACCTGTACGCCTTGGCCCCGGACGTGATCCTGCACCGGGTCCGGCTGAACTACGAGGCCCTGGCCGACGGCAAGCGGGGCGACGACGTCCTCCAGGACATCCTCCACGACCTGACCCGGGGGAAGCGGAGGAAGGAAGAATTGGTCCGCTGATGACGCAGATCAAAGCCCGCAGATGAAATCGGATCGGAACAATTGGTTTCAATCCGGTTTGATCTGCGTCGAAGTCCGCGTCATCAGCGGGCCGGTCTTGAAGGCTGCCCGGATGGAAGGCTACCTCGACACCGCCGACCATCTGAACGCCCGGCAGTTCCACATCGCCGTGCGGAAGCTGGCCGACGCGCTGAACTACGGGACCGACAAGTCCCCGTTCCTCGGGTCCGGGATCGAGTACGCCCAGTCCCGGCAGTACCTACCCGGCGACCCGGTCCGGTCGATCGACTGGCGGGTGACGGCCCGGGCCGGGAAGGTGTTCGTCAAGGAGTACGAGGCCCCCCGGCAAATCCCGGCCTACCTGCTCCTCGACACGTCGGCGTCGATGACGGTATCGTCGGTCAAGCGGAGTAAGTACGCGGCCGCCGTCCACATCGCCGGCGGGCTGGCCTTCGCCTGCCTCGACCGGGTCAGCCCGGTCGGGCTGGTCGGGGTCGGCGGGCGGGACTACCGGGTCGACCCGAGCCTGTCCCGGCCGCGGGTGTTGCAGTGGCTGCACGACCTCCGCCGGTTCCGGTACGACGAGCCGACGACCCTCGGCCGGCGGGTGACGGAGCTGGCCCCGTCCCTGCCGAGCCGGTGCCTGGTGTTCGTGCTGAGCGACCTGCATGACGGGGCGGCGGTGCCGGCGTTGAAGCTGCTGGCCCAGCGGCACGATGTCGCGGTAATCCAGTTGCAGGACCCGGCCGAGATCGGGCTGCCGGGTGCCGGGTTCCTGCGAGCCGGGGAGGCCGAGACGGGCCGGGTGTTCGTCACCCGGGCGGCCCGCCGGTGGGTCGATCCCGAGACGACGGCCCGCGAGTTGAAGAGGGCCGGGGTCGATCACCTGCTGGTCCGGACCGACCGGCCGTTCGCCGCCGACTTACGCAACTTCCTCCGGGGCCGGAACTTACTCGGCCGGGGGCGTCGCTAGTTCGATGATCGGTTTGACGGGTATAATTGGTTCGGCCGCAGGGTGTGTGGGTAGCCGAACCAAACCAATGAGAATCCGGGCGGGCCGTCGGGGGGAGGGCTGATGGGCCGGCTGACACGGACCGCCGGGACCTGCGCCGGGGCTTTAGCCCTACTTGTCAGCTTTTCCCTTTGCCCCCCGGCCGCCCACGCCCAGCCCGAAACGGCCGTCGGGATGACCGGCCGGTTCACCAGTCTGGTGCTGCCCGGGGCCGAGCTGGAGGCCAGGCCGCTGACCGACCGGAAGGCCGCGGTGGTGGTCCGGGTCGCCGCCGTCTACCCGCACGGGACGGCCTTCCGGTACGACCTCGAGTACTTCGGCCTCGAACCCGGCACCCACGACCTGCGGGACTCCCTGCGGCGGAAGGACGGGTCGTCGGCCGCCGACCTGCCGCCGCTCCCGGTGCGGGTGAACCCGGTCCGGTCGCCCGGGCCGGTGCTGCCGAACGACCTGAGGGTCGACCCCGGCCCACGGCTGGGCGGCTACCGGCTCCTGGTCATCGGCCTCGGCGTCCTCTGGGGCCTTGGGCTGGCGGCCATCGTCCTGTCGTTCTTCTTCCCCCGGCGGGCGAAGGCCGTGGCCGCCGACGCCGGCCGGCCGCTGACCCTGGCCGACCGGCTCCGGCCGCTGGTCGAGGGGGCGGTGGGCGGGAGGTTGTCGCCCGGCCAGCTGGCCGACCTGGAACGGTCGCTGCTGGCGTACTGGCGGAAGCGGCTGAAGCTGGAGGCGGACCCGCCGGCCGAGGCGATGGCCGCCCTCCGCCGGCACCCGGACGCCGGGCCGCTGTTGAACCGGCTCGAAGAGTGGCTGCACCGGCCCGGGCCGGGCCGGCCGGTCGATGTCGGGGCGCTCTTGGCCCCGTACCGGGACCTGCCGCCGGACGCGCTGGAGCGGGTCGGGGGCGAGCGGGGGGGCGGCGCATGAAGGACATCCCCCTGGTCTGGCCGGCGTTCACCCACACGCTGGTGCTGTTCGGGCTGCTCCTGCCCGGGCTGCTCTTGGCCGGGGTGTGGGCCGGGCGGTGGCTCCTGCCGTCCCGCCGGGTGGTCCTGCCGCTCGACCGGGCCCGGGCCGGCGGGGGCTGGTGGTGGTGGGTGACGCTGTCGCTGGCCGAGTCGATCGCGCCGCTGCTGTTGGCCGTCGCCGTGTGCGTCCTGGCCGGCCCCAAGCGGAACGGCCCGCCCCAGGACAAGCGGTCGGTCACCAACATCCAGTTCGCCGTCGACGTCTCCCCCAGCATGACCGAGGCGTTCGGGGACGGGACCCGGTACGACGCCTCGATGAAGGCGATCGAGCGGTTCCTCGACCACCGCAAGGGGGACGCCTTCGGGCTGACCTTCTTCGGCGGCAACTTCGTCCACTGGACCCCGCTGACCACCGACCCGTCGGCGATCAAATGCGCCCCGCCGCTGATGCGGCCGGACCACCTCCCCCGGGCGTTCTGGGGCACGCTGATCGGCAAGGCCCTGACCGGGTGCAAGGAGGAGCTGGCCCGGCGGGCCCTGGAGGGGGACCGGATGATCGTCCTGGTCTCCGACGGGGAGAGCTTCGACCTGCCGGGGAACGAGGCCGACTACATCCAGAAGCTGACCGCCGGCGGGATCACCGTGTTCGCCATCATCGTCGGCGGGGAGGAGCCGCAGGACGAGATTTACACCATCTGCCGGCAGACCGGCGGGGAGGCGTTCCGGGCCGACGACCCGGCCGCCCTGCCGGCGGTGTTCCGGAAGATCGACGCCCTGAAGCAGGCCAAGATCACCCCGACCATCGCCGAGACGGTGGACTACTACGAGCCGTTCGCCCTGGCCGGGGCGGTGCTGCTCTTGGCCGGCACACTGGCCCTGTACGGGTTGAGGTACACCCCGTGGTGATCCCGGTTCCGAAACTCCCGGCCTACGACCCCGTCGGGCTGTCCGCCGTCGGGGCCGGGTTCGTGGCCGCCGGGGTGGTCCTGCTGTTGGCCGCGGCCGCCGAGGTGCTGCACTACCGGCGGGTGCTCCGGGCGGCCCCGCTGGCGTTCGGCCCGTCCCGCCGGTGGCTGGCTCTGGCGGCCGTCGCCCCGGCCCTCCGCACCCTCGCCGCCGGGGCCGCCGCCTGGGGGCTGACCGTGCTGGCCCTGCTCCCGCCGAAGGCCCACAAGCTGAACGAGGTCCTGCCCGGCGAGTACCGCCACCTCGTCCTGGTCCTGGACGTGTCCCGGAGCATGACGGTGGAGGACGCCGGGCGGGAGGGGAAGCAGCCCCGGCGGGAGCGGGCGGCCGACCTGATCCAGTCGTTCTTCGAGCGGGTCGAGGCCGAGCGGTACAAGACCACGGTGGTCGCGTTCGCCAAGGAGGCCAAGCCGGTGGTGGTCGACACCGTCGACCGGGAGGTGGTCCGGAACATCCTGTCCGACCTGCCCCTGCGGCACGCCTTCAAGCCGGGCGACACGGACCTGTTCGCCGGGCTGGAGGAGGCCGCCCGGGTCGCCAAGCCGTGGCCCCCGGGGTCGGCGGTGCTGGTGATGGTCACCGACGGGGACACCGTCCCGGCCACCGGGATGCCGAAGATGCCGGCGTCGATCGGGGCGAACGTGGTGATCGTCGGGGTCGGCAACCCGACCGCCGGGAAGTCGCTCGGCGGGCACACCACCCGCCAGGACGTGTCCACCCTCCGGCAGGTCGCCAACCGGCTCAACGGCGTCTACCACGACGGCAACGACAAGCACCTGACCACCGAGCTGGTGTCACGGATCGACGAGCGGACCCGGCCGAAGGACGCCGACCGGTGGGCGGCCCGGGAGTACGCCCTGCTGGGCGTCGGGGCCGGGTGCGGGGTGCTGGCCGTCTTGCCGGCCGTCCTCGGGCTGGTCGGCACCGGTTGGAGCCCCGGCCGGCGGCCGCGGGCGAGCCGGGGCGGGCCGAATAATGTTCCCCACAGCGTTTGAACCTGTTACACTGGTAGACGGTCCGTGTCCCCGGAACGGGAGGTCGCATGGTACTCCGCATCCTGCTCCTCGTCGGCTGGCTGCTGTTGCCGCTGGCCGGGCTGGCGTACCACCTCGGGCCGGGCCAGGAGCAGCAGGCCCTGGACGTGGTGGCCAAGCACGTCCAGGCGGCCGAAGCCGCGGCCGCCGACAACGATCACCTGACTGCGGTGGACGAGTACAACGCGGCCCTGGCCGCCCTCCCGGCCGGGCGGACGGCCGAGGCCCGCAAGCTCCGGCTGGAGAAGGCCAAGGCCCAGTTGCTCTCGAAGCAACTCGGGGCGGCTTACAACGACCTGACGGCCCTGGCCGACGAGTTGGCCGACGACCCGGCCGCCGATCCGAAGCTGTCCGAGGATGTCCGGTCGGCCCGGGCCAACGCCCAGTTCTACGTCACCTGGCTGTTGCGGCTCGAAGGGGCCGCCCGGGAGGACTGGGAGCCGGAGATCGAGGCCGCCCGGCAGAACTACAAGCTGCTCGCCGAGGACGCCGAGAAGCGGGGCGACGCGGCCGCCGCGGCCAAGCACAAGGAAGACCTGGAGGCGGCCGTCCGGCTGGCCCGGCTCGACCTGGCGGAGCTACAGGGGCTGCCCCTGCCGTCGGTCTGAGAAGGTTGTAACAGCGGCCAGTTGGGCCGCAAGCCGGGGAAAAAGCCGGGCAAGGGCAAGCCGCCGGGCAAGGGCGAGCCGAAGGACGCCCGCAAGGGCGGCGACGCCGAGCCGGTCGACGACACCGGGCACTGACCGACCCGGCGAGCGGGGGGGGTCAGCCCCCCGATGCGTCTCTGCATGGGGGGCTGACGCCCCCCGCTCGCCAAAAACCATCCGACACAGACCGCCCTCCGCTGAGGACGCGCCGATGAGGACGCCGCTGCTCCCGCTCGCCCTGTTCGCGGCCGCCGCCGGGCTGATGACCGCCGCGGCCCAGCAGCCGCCGGTCGCGGTCGCCCCGGAGCCGCGGCCGGCCCGGGCGGAGGTCGCCGTCGCCCCCGAGCCGCGGGAGGTGAAGGCCGTCGCCAAGGGCGAGGGGCCGAAGGAGTCGCCCCGGCTGGTCAGGCTGAAGCAGCTCACGTTCGACCGCCGGCCGTCGGCCATCCTCAAGGCCTGGGCCCCGGCCAAGCCGGGCCTCACCCGCCCCCGCCCGGGCGGGCGGTCCCCGAACATGCCGCCGGGGGCGGTGATGGGGCCGGACGGTCCCGACAGCCCTGGCGGGCCAGGTGGTCCCGGCGGTTCCGGGGGGCCGCCGCCCGGCGGCCTCACCCCGGCCGAGGCCGCCGCCCTGGAGGAGTTGGCCGCCTTCCAGAAGAAGGTGACGCTCGGCGACTGGGCGGGCGTCAAGGCGTACCTGGCCGGGCTGCCGGACGAGGAGGCCACCCCCGCCTACCGCCAGCTCCTCCGCAGCCTCCAGCAGCCGGCCAACCTGTCCGCCGGCGGTCCGCCCCCGCCGGGGCTGACCGAGCAGGACGTGCAGATGCTCCAGCAGATGCAGGGGCAGCGGGGCCAGCAGTTCGCCGAGCGGCACGTGTTCACCGCCGACGACCTGTTCGGGCTGGCCGCCGCCGCCCCAACCGCCCCGAACCCGGCCCACTTCCCGGGCCGGGTGGCGGCCGTCGGCGGGCCGTCGGCCGCCGCCGTCTCCCCGCCGGGGTTGGACCGGGAGAACCTGAACGCCCTGGCCAACGTCTTCCGCGAGACGACCGCCGGCGGCACCCTGGTCGAGGTCCTCATCACCCGGTTCAAGGCCGACGTGGCCAAGCCGGACGGCCAGCGGGTGTTCGGCCGCCGGCAGGTGGCCAAGCTCCTCATCCTGTCCGGCGAGGCGGCCTACGCCGGCGACTTCCTGCCGACCCCGGAGCAGGCCATCAAGGACCTCGACGCCGAGGGGCTGAACCTGCTGGCCAAGCACTTCGTCGTCCTGCACGCCAAGGAGGCGAAGGGCGGGAACCTGGAGAAGGCGTGGGCCGCCGTCCAGGCGGTCCTGGCCAACCCGCTCAACGACCCGGAGGAGAAGGAAGAAGCCCTGGTCCGGGCGGTCGAGCTGGCCCCGCGGCTCAAGGACGCCTACGGCCAGGAGTGGCTGGACGCCAGCTTCACCAAGAACCCCGACCGGGGGATGGAAATCCTGGCGGCCATCGGCACCGCGGCCGCCCGCGGGCTGGCCACCCGGCCGCACCAGATCGACGAGCGGCTGAACACCCTGAAGCTGATGAAGACCGCCGTGGAAGCGTTGCTCAAGGCCGCCCCGGAGAAGGCCAAGACCTGGCAGCCGACGCTCACCCTGCTGGCCCTCGGCTGGATGCGGGAGGCCGAGTTCTCCCAGCGGTTCGACACCTCGTCCGGGTCCCGCCTCCGCCGGGACCGGTACGGGAACATGTACATGTTCGACGACGACGATTTCATGATGCAGCAGCGGATGATGATGCAGCCGAACATGCCCCGGCCGATCCTGGTGGCCGACGTGATGAAGGCCGCCCCGGACCCCACCTGGGTGGCCGCCATCGACCCGTCCCTGCGGCCGAAGCTGGCCGGGATCGCCGCCCGGATGCACCTGAAGGTCGAGGAGGACGAGAAGGCGTTCCCGCTGATCGAGCAGACGGCCGCCGCCCAGCCGAACGAGGCCAAGGAGCTGGTCAAGGAGTTCCTCCAGGTCTGGACCCGCAACCACGACCCGAACGCCGCCCGCAACCGCTACCGCTATTCGTGGTACTTCTTCGCCTTCGAGCAGCGGGCCGAGGGCATCCCGCTGACCCGGTCGAAGCAGGAGCGGAACCTGGTCGAGCTGTCGAAGTGGGCCAAGCGGATCAGGGCGTTGCCGGCCGGGGCGGCCGACGTCGAGGACGCCATCCTGGTCAAGGCGTTCACCGCCTGCCACAGCTCGGCCGAGGTCTACCGGACGGAGGCGATCGAGGCCGTGTTCGGGCCGATGGGCGGGCTCAAGCCGAAGACCGTCGCCGCCCTGGCCGAGCAGATGCGGGGCAACCTGGCCGGCCAGTGGAAGGACCCGGCCGAGCAGCAGAACAAGAAGACCAACCGGAAGAAGAAGGACATCGAGCAGGAGGTCCTGCGGGGCTACCAGGTCGCCCGGGGGGCGGTGGCCGACGCCACGAAGAAGTTCCCCGGCCACTGGGCGCTGTTGACGGCGGCCGCCGGGCTGGCCCACGACGAGGCCGGGTTCCGGTCCGAGCTGCAGAAGTCGGCCGACTTCTCGGCCCGGCGGAACGAGGCGTTCGCCCTCTACCAGGCGGCCGCCGCCGACTACGCCAGGGCCGTCCGCACCCTGCCCGAGGACGAGCAGACCACCGACCTGTACGAGCAGTGGTTCGCCGCCGGCCTCGGGGCGGTCGACCTGGGGATGATCTCGGAGGACAAGCAGCCGGACTGGCGGCAGCCGCCCTTGATCCGCAAGGCGATCGAGGGGCTGCCCGGCGACCTGGCCGAAAAGCACCTGGGCAAGTTCGCCACCAACCTGTTCGTGAAGATGAGCGGGGCCAAGCCGCACGTGAAGTTCAACTACCTGAAGGCCGGGTTCCAGGTCGTCGGCGACCACAAGAACGCCGCCGAGGCGAAGAAGGTGTTCGACTACTACAAGGACCTGGTCACGGAAATTCGGCTCGAAGCCCTGGTGGACGGGCGGAACGGGTCCACCCGGGTCGGCCACGGCCGGCCGTTCGGGCTGTTCGTGAACATCGCCCACACCCGGGACATCGAGCGGGAGTCGGGCGGGTTCGGCCGGTACTTGCAGAACCAGAACGCCGGCGGGTTCTTCTCGTACAACTACGGCCGGCCGACGACCGACTACCGGGACCGGTTCGAGACCGCCGCCCGGGCCGCCCTGAAGGACCACTTCGAGGTCCTGTCGGTGTCGTTCCAGGACGACAAGGTCCACTCGCGGGCGGCCAAGGAGTTCGGCTGGCGGTACACGCCGTATGCGTACCTGCTCCTCAAGCCGAAGGGGCCGCAGGTGGACAAGGTCCCGCCCCTGCGGCTCGACCTCGACTTCCTCGACACCTCCGGCTTCGTCGTCATGCCGGTGGAAACCCCGGCCGTGCCGATCGACTGCAAGGACCCGTCCGGCGACTCGCGGCCGGTGGACCAGCTCGTCGTCACCCAGACGCTCGACGAGCGGCAGGCCGACAAGGGCGTCTTGATCCTGGAGATCAAGGCCATCGGGCAGGGGCTGGTGCCCAGTCTGGACGAGCTGATCGACCCGAAGTTCGACGGGTTCGAGGTGACCAAGACCGAGGCCCCCGAGGTGGGGGTGAAGAAGTTCGAGGAGGACGCCGACCGGAACGTCATCGTCTCCGAGCGGGGGGTGACGCTGACCCTGACGGCGAAGGACGGGCAGACGACGCTGCCGACGGCGTTCCGGTTCCCGGACGTGAAGGTGCCGACCAAGGAGACGGTCCACCAGCGGTACAACGACGCCGACCTGGTGACGGTCGGCCAGGACGTGTCGCTGGAGCGGACCTACGGGACGGCCAGCAAGCGGGGCGTCTACCGGCTGGCGGCCGGGGCGGTGGTCGTGCTGGGTCTGGTCGGCGGGCTGATCTACTGGCTGACCCGGAAGGCCCCGACGCTCGGCGGCCCGGGACTCCCGGACGACCCCGACGCGTTCACCGCGGCGGCCGTCTTGCGGGACATCCGCGACCGGTCGGAGCTGTCGGCGGCCCAACGGGCGGCGCTGGACCAGGACTTGGCGGCGGTCGAGCAGTACTACTACGCGGCCGACCGGAACGGCAGCCCGGCCCCGGACCTGTGCGGGCTGGTCCGCAAGTGGGCGGCGGCCGTGCCGGGCTACCGGCCGGCCGGCACGCCGCGGCCGGTCGGGGTCGGGTAGAATGGCCGGGAGGAGGCCGACATGATCGAGCTGACCGAGGAACAGATGGCGGCGGTGGCGACGAACGGGGCCGGGCCGGTCGAGGTGATCGACCCGCGGACCGGCGAACGGTTCCTGCTATTGCGCGCCACCGAGCACGCCAAGTTCGTGCTCGAGGTCGGCGGTTACGACGACGAGGACTGGACGGAAGAAGGACGGGCTGCGGCGTACTGGCAGGCGGTTCGGGCGATGGGCTGGGACGAGAACGAGTGGAGCATTTATGACGACCCGAAGTACGACACCCCGGAGGGGTGATGAAGCGGGGTGACGTGGTCCTCGTCCGCTTCCCACACTCGTCCGGGGCACGTGGGAAGCGGCGGCCGGGCGTGGTCGTCCAGGCCGACTCGTACGCCGGCGTCGTCCGCACGGTCGTCGTCGCCCAGGTGACGACGAACCTGTCCCTCCGGTCTGACCCCGCCTGCCTGTTCATCGACATCAACACGCCGGAGGGTAAGGACACCGGTCTGGCGTTCGATTCGGTCGTGACCGGCCTGTTCTTGTGGACGGCCGAGGTGGCGACGGCCGGTCCGCCGCTCGGTTTCTTCTCGCCCGCCCTGATGCGACAGCTCGACGCCTGCCTCAAGGTCGCCCTCGGCCTCCCCTGACCGGCCGGCCGCCGGTTGCCCGATCCGGGAACCCGGGGTAGGCTCAAGTCGTCGGATGGTACAGACTCGCGCCGTCGCCCGGCTTCCCTCCCCAGGTTCCGAGCCATGACCGCCGTTCGCGTCGCGGCCGCCCTCGGCTTCGCCGTCCTGGCCACGTCCCTCGCGGCCGCCCAGCCGACGCCGCTCCCGCCGAAGGAGCAGGCGGCGGTCGACGACGCCGTCGCCCGGGCGGTCGAGTTCCTCCGCCGGGAGCAGAAGCCGACCGGCATCTGGGGCACCGGGACCCAGGCGAACGACGGCGGCTACCTGGTCGGGTACACCGCCCTGGCCGGGCTGGCTCTGGCCGAGGCCGGGGTGCCGCCGTCCGACCCGGCCCTGAGAAAGGCCGCGCTCGTCGTCCGGGTCGCCGCCCCCCACATCGACCGGACCTACGAGGTCGCCCTGGCCATCCTGTTCCTCGACCGGATGGCCGAGCCCAAGGACAAGCCGGCCATCCAGTCGCTCGCCACCCGGCTGATCGGCGGCCAGACCCAGTCCGGCGGCTGGGCGTACAAGGTCCCGGTCGCGGCCCCGTCCGAGGCTAATCAGGTCCTCGGGGCGTTGCGGAAGATGGCCGCGGCCAAGCCGGCGACCACGTTCGGGTTCCGCGACCGACCCGGCTCGCTCGGGCTGTGCATCAAGATGTCGGACGACGTCCGGCCCAAGCCCACGACCGCCCAGTTCGACCCGGAGAAGGCCCGGGCCGAGGCCGTCGCCGGGCTGCCGGCCCGGTTCCGCGGGCTGCCGGTCTTCCAGGACCCGGACAAGCTGAAGTGGGAGGACCCGCCGGGCAAGAATCAGGAGCCGGTCGGCGGGACGACCGACAACTCCAACACCCACTTCGCCGTCCTCGGGCTGTGGGCCGCCCGCCGGCACGACGTGCCGGTCGACCGGTCGTTCACCCTGCTGGCCCGCCGGTTCCGGTCGAGCCAGGACGGGGGCGGCGGGGGCTGGGGGTACAGCTACGCCAAGGGCGGGTCCGGGTCGTCCCCGGCCCTGACGTGCGTGGCCCTGCTCGGGCTGGCCATCGGCAACGCCCTGGCGGTGGACAAGGATGTCGGCGCCCGGCCGGAGCAGGACCAGGCGGTCCTCAAGGCGTTCGGGATGCTGGCCACCAAGGTCGGCGAGCCGGCCGGGACGTTCGACGGCCGGCCGTCGGTCAAGGACGCCGGCGGGCTGTACCACCTGTGGGCGCTGGAGCGGATCGCCGTCCTGTACGACCTACCGACCCTCGGGAACAAGGACTGGTACCGGTGGGGGATGGAAGTCCTGGTCGGCCACCAGAAGCTCGACGGCAGTTGGGCCGAGGGCGGGTTCCCGGGCGAGCACCCGATCCTCAACACCGCCTTCGCCGTGCTGTTCCTGAAGCGGGCCAACCTGACCCCCGACCTGTCGAAGCGGCTGATGGCCGACACCCGGCTGATCGCGGCCAAGGTCAGCGAGACGCCCAAGCCGAAGGTCGAAGCACCGCCGCCTCCGCCCCCGGTCTCGGTAGTAACGGCGGAACCCCCGCCCCCTCCGCCCGAGGTGAAGGCCGAGCCGAAGCCGCAGCCGGCCGTGACGGCCGAGGTCCCGCCGCCGGCCGTGGACCGGCCGGTCTGGCCGTGGCTGGTCGGGCTGGCGGTCGTCCTCGGGGCGGCCGGCCTCGGCCTCTACTTCGCCCTCCGGCCCCGGCGGGAGGAGGACGACGAGGGGGCGGTCGCCGAAGACGACGAGGAGGAGCACCCGGCCGCCGCGTTCGAGGTAGTCGAGGACGAGGGGGACGAGCGGCCCCGCCGGAAGAAGGGCCGGCACGACCCGCCCACCCGGTCGAAGCGACCCGGGCGATGACCTCTCGGGCCACGGATGAACCCGCGGCCCGTGCCCAAGTCGGCCGCACGGCCGCCCCACCTGCAGGCGGTAGGAACACGACCGGGGCGGTCGGGATTCGACCCCGGCCGACCCGAGCGCCCTGGTTTTCTAAGGCATTTCGTCCACTCCACCGAAATCTCCCGGGCCGGCCCGGGAGTTGCCTTTCCCCGGCCGCACCCGATCGGCCCCCCTCCGGTCGTACCGCACCAAGCTAGCCCGGCGTCCCGCACGCCGCTCCTCCGCCGCGACGGCCCCAGTGCCGCCACGGACCGCTATTGGCTCGAGGCTCAGGACGGAATGACTCCCGACGGTTGTACCGAACATCCCACCCGGCCGGTCGCCCTGGTCGGGGCCGGCCCGGGCTCCCCGGACCTCATCACCGTCCGCGGGCTGCGGCTCCTCCGGGCCGCCGATGTCGTCGCCTACGACGCCCTCATCCACCCGGAGCTGCTGGCCGAAGTCCGCCCGGACGCCGAGCGGGTGTACGCCGGCAAGCGGGGCTATTGCGTCGGCTCGACGCTGCAAGAAACGATCAACGACGTGCTGGTGGACCGCGCCCGGCAGGGCTTGGCCGTGGTCCGCCTCAAGGGCGGTGACCCGTGCGTCTTCGGCCGGGGCGGGGAGGAGGCCGAGTACCTGGCCGAGCGGGGCGTCCCGTTCGAGATCGTCCCTGGCGTGACCACCGCCGTCGGGGCGTGTGCCGCCGCGAACATCCCACTCACGCACCGCGACGCCGGGCAGGCCGTCGCCCTGGTCACCGGCCACTTCGACCCGGACTCGGCGGACTGCACCCTCGACTGGGCCGGGCTGGCCCGGATGAGCAACGTCGTCATCTACATGGGGCTGCGGCACCTGCCGCGGATCGCCGCGAAGCTGGTCGCGGCCGGGATGCCGCCCGACACCCCGGCGGCCGTCGTCGAGCGGGCCACCCTACCGGACATGCGGGTGGTCGACGCCGAGCTGGCCACCCTCGCCGACCGGGCGGCGGACGCCGGGGTCACCGCCCCGGCCGTGATCGTGGTCGGGGAGTGCGTCCGCTTCCGCCACCGCCTGACCGAACTCGCGGCCGCGGCCGCCACGATTTGACGAACTCCTCCCGTTCGCCAGGACCGCCGCGATGATCCCGTTGAACACCACCCCGGGCCTGCCGCCGACCCGCAAGAAGCTGGTCGTCGTCGGCAACGGCATGGCCGGGGCCCGGCTGGTCGAGGACATCCTGGCCGCCGACCCGGACCACCCGTTCGACATCACCGTCTTCGGCGACGAGCCGTACGGCAACTACAACCGCATCCTCCTGTCGAACGTCCTGAACGGCACCCAGGACCCGAAGGAAATCTTCCTCAACCCGCTGGCGTGGTACGCGGACAACCACGTCACCCTGCACGCCGGCAAGCGGGCCACGCGGGTCGACCGCGACGCGAAAGTCGTTTACGCGGACGGCGTCGAGGAACCCTACGACGTGCTGGTGTTCGCCACCGGCAGCCGGCCGTTCGTCCCGCCGATCCCGGGCACCACCCACCGCGGGGTGTTCGTCTTCCGCACCATCGACGACTGCCGGAACATCGCCGCCTACGCGAAGGGGAAGAAGTCGGCGGTGGTGATCGGCGGCGGGCTCCTCGGGCTCGAAGCCGCGAAGGGGCTGATGACCCACGACGTGGCGGTCACGGTGGTCGAGATGGGGCCGTGGCTGATGGGGGTGCAGCTCGACGAGGCCGGCGGCAAGGTCCTCCAGCAGACCATCGAAAAGCTCGGGATCACCGTCAAGACGAGCGCCAGCACCAGGGAGTTCGCGGCCGACGATCACGGGGCGGTCCGGGCGGTCGTGTTCGCCGACGGGTCCGAGGTCGAGGCGGACATCGTCGTCATCTCGGCCGGCATCCGCCCGAACAAGGAGTTGGCCGCCGAGTGCGGGCTGGCCTGCGACCGGGCCGTCCTCGTGGACGACACCCTCCAGACCGGCGACCCGAGCGTCTTCGGGGTCGGCGAGTGCGTCCAGCACCGGGGCGTGGTGTACGGCCTCGTCGCCCCGATCTGGGAGCAGACGAAGGCCCTGGCCGCCCGGCTGACGAGCACAAACCCGGACGCCGTCTACACCGGGTCGAAGCTGGCCACCAAGCTCAAGGTGATGGGGGTCGAGCTGGCCAGCATGGGTCGGGTCAGCGACGTGAAGCCGACGGACGAGGTGGTGACGTTCGCCGAGCCGGGCCGGCAGGTGTACTGGAAGGCGATCGTCCGGGACGGGAAGGTCGTCGCCGGTTGCCTGCTCGGCGACCTCGGCCCGGCCGACGAGGTGGTGAGCTACTTCATGACGGAAAGGCCGGCCCCGGCCCGGCGGCTCGAACTCTTCTTCGGCAGCGGCACCAGGACCCAGGGGGCCGACTTCTCCCTGGCCGACATGCCGGACGACAAGCAGGTCTGCGACTGCAACGGGGTCTGCAAGGGCACCATCGTCAAGGCCATCCAGGCCGGCAAGACGACGGTCCAGTCCGTCGGCAAGGCGACCCGCGCCGGGACGGGCTGCGGCTCGTGTAAGAAGCTGGTCGAGGGGCTGATCGAGGCGGTCAACGGCGAGGTCAAGGCCGACCCGAGCGAGGGCTGGTACGTCCCGGCCGTGCCGCTCGACAAGCCATCCCTCGTGGCCGAGGTGAAGACGCGGGGCCTCAAGAGCGTGTCGGCGGTCCTCCGCGAACTCGGCACCGGGGAGGACGAGAAGAGCAAGAACGGCCTGGCCTCGATGCTCAAGGGGTTGTGGGGGACCGAGTACGTCGACGAGCGGGACGCCCGGTTCATCAACGACCGGGTTCACGCCAACATCCAAAATGATGGTACGTTTTCCGTCATACCGAGGATGTACGGCGGGGTCACGTCGGCCGACGACCTCATCAAGATCGGCGAGGTGGCGAAGAAGTACGCCGTCCGGATGGTGAAGGTCACGGGCGGCCAGCGGATCGACCTGCTGGGCATCAAGAAGGACGACCTGCCGGGCGTCTGGCGGGACCTCGGGATGCCGAGCGGGTACGCCTACACGAAGGCCCTGCGGACGGTGAAGACGTGCGTCGGCAGCGAGTTCTGCCGGTACGGCACGAACGACAGCACCGCCCTCGGCATCGCCCTGGAGAAGACGTACCAGGGGTTCGAGTTCCCGGCCAAGGTCAAGCTCGGGGTCAGCGGCTGCCCGCGGAACTGCGCCGAAAGCACCGTGAAGGACGTGGGCGTCGTCGCTACCGAGGGGGGCGAATGGGAGGTCCTCGTCGGCGGGGCGGCCGGTGCCCACGTCCGCAAGACGGACGTGCTGTGCCGGGTGAAGACGCGGGAGGAGGCCATCCGGGTGATCGGCCGGTTCCTCATCTACTACCGCGACAACGCCAAGTGGGTCGAGCGGACCTACGACTTCGTGCCGCGGATCGGCATTGAGGAGTTGCGGGGCATCATCGTCAACGACTCGCTCGGGATCGTCGCGGACCTGGACGCCGAGGTGGAGAAGACGGCCGCCGCCTACGTCGACCCGTGGCTCGAACGGGACAACCCGGCCTACGCCGGCCAGTTCGAGGACGTGCGGACAGTCCCGCTGCCGATGGCCTAATGCTTGGTGGCACAGGCCTCCCGGCCTGTGCTGGAACCTGCACAGGCCGGGAGGCCTGTGCCACCGAAGCCGGAGCCGAGATGTCCGCCACGCTCGCCCGTGTGCCGCTCTGCACCCTGGACGACCTGCCGGTCGGGCTGGGCCGGCCGTTCCGGGTCGGCGACACCCCCATCGCCGTGTTCCGGACTCGGGCCGGGAAGGTGTTCGCCGTGGACGCGACCTGTCCCCACCGCGGCGGGCCGCTCGCCGACGGGATGCTGGCCGGCGACCAGGTCGTCTGCCCGTACCACGCCTTCCGGTTCCACGCCGACACCGGGGCGTGCGACCAGCCGGGCGTCTGCTCGATCGCCACCTACCCGGTCGAGGTGATCGACGGGGCCGTCACCGTGACCCTCTGACGCCCCGTGACGACCACCCCGCTAGCCCTGGCCCCGGACCTGGCGATCCGGACCCACTGCCCGTACTGCGCGTACCAGTGCGGCATGTTGTTCGGCGACGCCCACGGGGCCGACGGCCCTCCGGTCCAGGGCGACCCGCACTTCCCGGTCAACAACGGCCAGCTCTGCGTCAAGGGGTGGACCTCGCACGCCCTCCTGCGGCACCCGGCCCGGCTGACCACACCGCTGGTCCGCGACCGTAAGGGCGGGCCGCTCCGCGAGTCCGACTGGGACGAGGCCCTCGACCGCACCGCCGACGCCCTGCGGGCCACCCGCGACCGGTACGGCGCCGACGCCAACGGGGTGTTCGGGTCGGGGGCTCTGACCAACGAGAAGGCGTACCTGCTGGGCAAGTTCGCCCGGGTTGCCCTGGGCACGGCGAACATCGATTACAACGGCCGCTATTGCATGTCGAGCGCGGCGGCCGGGGCCAATCGGGCCTTCGGCATCGACCGCGGGCTACCGTTCCCGGTCGCCGACATCGCCCACGCCGACCTCGTTGTCCTGGTCGGGGCCAACTGCGCCGACACCCTGCCGCCGATCGTGCAGTGGTTCGAGAAGCAGAAGGCCAACGGCGGCCGGCTCGCCGTCATCGACCCGCGAAAGACGCCGACGGCCAAGGCCGCCGACCTGCACTTGCCCGTCACCCCCGGGACCGACCTCGCCCTGGCCAACGGGCTGCTCTACCTGGCCATCGAAGAGGGCTTCGTCGACAAGGAGTACGTCGCCCGACGAACCAAGGGCTTCGAGGCGGTCCGACAGACGGTTCTGAGCTACCACCCGGCCCACGTCGAGCGCGTCACCGGCGTGGCCGAGCCAGTGTTGCGGCAGCTCGCCCGCTGGATGGGGGCGGCCCGGTCGTGTGTGGTTCTGTCCGGCCGCGGGGCCGAGCAGCACACCAAGGGCGTCGATACGGTCCACGCCTGGATCAACCTGGCCCTCACGCTGGGACTGCCGGGCAAGCCGTACAGCGGTTGGGGTTGCCTGACCGGCCAGGGGAACGGGCAGGGCGGCCGCGAACACGGCCAGAAGGCCGACCAGCTCCCCGGCTACCGGCTCATCGAGAACCCCGCCGACCGTGAGCACTTGGCCGCGGTCTGGGAGATCGACCCCGCGAGCTTGCCCCGCAAGGGAAAGAGCGCGTTCGAGCTGTTGGACGCGCTCGGCCCGGACGGCGGCGTCCGCTCGCTGCTGGTCATGGGCTCGAACGTCGCTGTCGCGTCGCCGGACGCCGGCCGGATCGCGAACCGACTCGCGTCGCTCGCTTTCCTCGCCGTGAGCGACTCGTTCCCGAACGAGACGACGGCCCACGCGGATGTCGTCTTCCCGGTCCTCCAGTGGGCCGAAGAGGAGGGCACCATGACCAACTTCGAGGGGCGGGTGGTCCGCCGGCGGGTGACGGCCCGGCCGCCGACCGGGGTGCGGGGCGACATCGACGTGTTGCGGGAACTGGCCGACCGGCTCGGGTGCGGCCCGAAGTTCGACTTCCTGTCCCCCCGGGAGGTGTTCGCCGAGTTCCGCCGGGCGACGGCCGGCGGCCCGGCCGACTACAGCGGCATCAGCTACGAGCGGATCGACGCCGAGGACGGCGTCTTTTGGCCGTGCCCGGCGGACGACCACCCGGGCACGCCGCGGCTGTTCGCCGACCGGTTCCACCACCCGGACGGCCGGGCCAAGTTCTTCCCGGTCGAGCACCGGCCGGGGGGCGAGTCGCCGTGCGACCGGTTCCCGTTCCTGTTCACCACCGGGCGGTACAGGGAGCATTACAACTCCGGCGCCCAAACTCGGCTGGTCGAGAAGCTGGCCGGGATGAAGCCCCGGCCGGTCCTGCAACTCCACCCGACCGCGGCCCGCCGGCATGGCGTCGCCGGCGGCGATCTCGTCACGGTCGAGAGCCGCCGCGGGCGGGCCGAGTTCCGGGCCGAGGTGACGGCCGACATCCGCCCGGACACCCTGTTCGCCCCGTTCCACTGGGGCGGCCGGGAGGCC
>JAIEQN010000147.1 GCA_019747685.1 Gemmataceae bacterium | reverse complement strand
CTCAAGTAGCACCTTCCGGTCCACCCATGACGCGACCCACCGGCGGTGTTTCCGCTCTGCTTTGGTGGCACAGGCCTCCCGGCCTGTGCTGCACAGGCCGGGAGGCCTGTGCCACCGGCCTTCTAAGCCTCCTCGCCGCGCTCGTCCTGGCCGTCGGGGCCGTCCCCGCCGCCGACCCGCCGAAGGTCGATCCGCGGGTGCTGGCCGCCGAGGCCGACCGGGTGGCGGTCATCAACAAGATCAGCCCGGCCGTGGTCGCCGTCTGCATGCTCGGCGGCCAGGCCGTCGGCTCCGGCGTGGTCATCGACCCGGAAGGGTACGCCCTGACCAACCACCACGTCATCGACCCGACCGGCCCGGTCATGCAGTGCGGGCTGGCCGACGGCGTCCTGTACGACGCCGTCCTGGTCGGCCAGGACAAGGTCGGCGACGTGGCCCTGGTCAAACTCCTGCCGAAGGAACCCGGCAAGCCGTTCCCCTACGTCCCGCTCGGCGACAGCGACAAGGTCCGCATCGGCGACTGGTCGCTGGCGATGGGCAACCCGTTCTCGGTCGCCCTCGACTTCACCCCGACCGTCACCTACGGGCTGGTCAGTGGCACCAACCGGTACGAGCCGATGGGCAGCATGCCGGGCATCAGCGAGTACACCGACTGCATCCAGGTGGACACGTCGATCAACCCGGGCAACTCGGGCGGCCCGCTGTTCAACACGAAGGGCGAGCTGATCGGCATCAACGGCCGGATCAACTTCGAGAAGCGGATCCGGGTGAACGTCGGGGTCGGCTACGCGATCTCGGTCAACCAGATCAAGAACTTCCTCGGCCAGTTCTACGCCGGCCTCGACACCGAACACGCCTCCCTCGGGGCGGCCGTCGGGACCGAGAGCGACGACGCCGACCTGGCCAAGATCGTGGTCAAGCAAATCCTCGAAGAGAGCGACGCCTACCGGCGGGGCCTCCGCGACGGCGACCAGCTCCTGACCTTCGCCGGCCGGGCGATGACCAGCGCCAACCAGTACAAGAACATCCTCGGCACGTTCCCGAAGGACTGGCGGGTGCCGCTGACCTTCCGCCGCGACAACGCCAGCCAGGAAATCCTGGTCCGGCTGCAAAGCGTCATGCCGCCGGAGCGGGACGCCCCGCCGACCGCCCGGCCGATGCCGAAGCTCCCCGGCCCCGAAACCCCGCCGGCCCCGAAGAAGGATTCCCCCGCCGCCAAGCTGTACACCCCGAAGAAGGGGTACGCCAACTGGCACTTCAACACGGTGCAGCGGGACAAGCTGTTGGCCGCGGCGAAGGCGGCCGGGGGCGACTTCGCCGGGGCGGCCGGCGAGTGGCTGGCCGAGGGGACCTACGCCGCCGGCGACCGGAAGGGCGACTTCCGGTTCGCGGTCGCCGGGCAGGCCGGCGGCGACCCGCGGGTGTCGCTCAAGCTGAACATCGAGCAGACCCTGTACCCGCTCAAGCAGACCGACCCGCGGGAGCAGGCCGAGCCGATCGGCAGCGGCGGGCTGATGATGGCCCTGTACCACTACCACCGGCTCCTAACCGTGGGGCCGGCCGGGTTCGAGGGCGAGTTCGCCCACGGCGGGACCGAGCCGTTCTACCCGCCGCCGGCCGACGGGTCGGCCCCGAAGGGCTTGGCCGCCCTGCGGGTCGATTGCGACGTGCTGCGGACCCGGCACGGGCCGGTGTCGGCGAAGTGGTACTACGACCGGAAGGACCACCGGCTGGCCGGGTTCGAGGTCTTCCTGACCAAGGACGGCGACCCGTGCGAGGTCTACCTGGGCGACTACCGGCCGGTCGACGGCCGGCAGCTCCCGCACCGGCTGGAGGTCCGGTACGGCGACAAGCGGTACGCCGTCCTGACCGTCAACAAGTACACCCTCAAGGCGGGGTGAACCCGTCGCATGTCTGGTCTGGTGGTTCGCGGCCCCACTGCCTGACGACCCCGGCGGCGTGAGCCGCCCGTTCGGCCCCAGGTTGGCATCCCGCGTGTTGTATGGGTTGAGCCGGGTGGGTACATTTAACTTGCCGCCCGCCGGGTCGAACCGCCCTGCCGGGTCCGGGTCGGACCGCGCGGCGGGATGGTGTCCGACTCCGTCCGGCGGAGGCACGGATCCACGCCCTACCACACTCAGGGGGAAGACGATGCGATGCTTTCGAATCGCACCACTCGCGGTGGTGATCCTGGCATCCTCGGCGGAGGCCGACATCATCACCGGGGCCGGGCCGGGGGCGCCGGGCGGGCACGTGAAGGCGTTCGACGGGGCGACCGGGGCGGAGGTCCGCTCGTTCCTCGCCTTCCCCGGGTTCGACGGCGGAGTCTATGTGGCCGGCACCCCGGAAGTCGTGCCGCAGGCGGTGCCCGAACCGTCGAGCGTCCTTCTCCTGACGTTCGGCGGCCTTAGCCTGGCCCTGCAACGTCGGCGGCGGGCGTGACGGTGGGCCGACTGGTGGCCTCGGCGCTGGCCGAGCAGGTGTCCGCCATGGCCGGGCCGGGGTTACTGGTGGCCCGGGCGGCCCGCGGCGACCGGGCCAAGTTCGAGGCCGCCCTAGGTCAGGTCGCGGACATCGAGCCGGAGGAGCGTGACCGGCTCTAGCCGGGGCCGATCCGCCCGCCACCACGGACGCCCATGTACAAGAAGAAGAAGTCGGGGCTGAGCGGCAAGGCGGCGGCCGACGACGTGCCGAGTTGGGCCGAAGGCGAGCGGCCGCTGACGACCGAGAGCGGGAAGGAGTTCGCCAGGCGGTTGCTCGACGACAAGTACGGTGCCGGGAACTACCCGACCGGGCCGGGCAGCGAGTTCAGCAAGATCAAGAAGTGGGGCGACCGGGCGTTCGAGTAACGCCCGGGGGGAGGGCCGCGATGGCGAGCGTCTTCGTACTCCAACACGTCCACACGGCGGCCGACGGGGCCGAGGATGTCAAGTTCGTCGGCGTGTACTCCTGCCGCCAGAAGGCCCAGGAGGCGGTGACGCGCCTGGCCGGTGTGCCCGGCTTCGCGGACGCCCCGGACGGGTTCCACATCGACGAGTACCGGGTCGATCACGACCAGTGGGCCGAGGGATATGTCACCGTCGCCGGGGCGTGACCGGAATCCGAACCGAGATGTCACCCATGTTGATCCGCGCACTTGCTGCCCTCGCGTTACTCGGCCTCGGGCCGGTGTCGGTCCGGGCCGCCGACCCGCTGGCCGACGTGTGCGAGAAGGTGAACTCGAAGCTCGTCAAGGTGTTCGGGGCCGGCGGGTTCTCCCGGCTCAACAACTTCGGCACCGGCATCCTCATCTCCCCCGACGGCCACGTCCTGACCGTCGCCAGCCAGCTCCTCGACACCCCCGACCTGGTCGTCCACCTGTACGACGGCCGGCGGATGAAGGCCGAGGTGCTGGCCGTCGAGCCGGACCTGGACGCCGCCGTCCTGCGGATCAAGGTCGAGGGGAAGAAGAACGGCGAGCCGACCGGCCTCGACCTCCCGTACTTCGACTTCGCCCAGGCCGCCGCCCGCCCCCCGGCCAAGCCGGCCGACTGGGTGCTGGCGTTCACCAACCAGTTCGAGATCGCCCTGCGGGACGAGCCGCTGACCGCCCAGCGGGGGGTGCTCTCGGCGATCACCAGGCTGTCCGGCCGGCAGGGGGTGTTCGACTTCCCGTACACCGGCGACGTGTACGTGGTCGACGCCGTGTCGAACAACCCCGGGTCGGCCGGCGGGGCATTGACCGACCGGGCCGGGAACCTGCTCGGGGTCGTCGGCCGGGAGCTGAAGAACGCCCAGACCAACACCTACATCAACTACGCCGTCCCGGTCTGGGCGAAGGTGCAAGTCACCGTCCGGGTGAAGGAGAACGGCAAGGACGAGGACAAGACCCTGACCCTGAGCCTGCCCGAGTTCGTGGCCAAGGGGATGAAGGGCGAGTACAAGGCGGTCAAGGGCGAGCGGCCGCCGGCGGGGGAGGGTGGGTGGACCGGGATCGTGTTCGTCCCGAACGTGCTGGCCCGGACGCCGGCGTATGTCGAGGACGTGGTGCCCGACTCGCCGGCGGCCAAGGCCGGGCTGCGGCCGGACGACCTGGTCAGCTTCGTGGACGGCGAGCCGGTCGGCAGCATCGCCGCGTTCCACGAGTTCCTGCGGACACGGACCCGGCCGGGCGGCACGATCCGGCTGGAGGTCCGCCGGGGCGAGGGGTTGCAGTCGGTCGAGCTGACCCTCGGCAGCCCGCCGCCGAAGCCGGCCGCGGCCCCGCCGCCGGCGAAGAAGTAGGAGCGGGTCGGGTTCGCCGGCCCGGGGTTCCACCCCGGGCTACGGTGTGCGACCCCTTCGGGGTCAAGAGCCGGGCAGCCTGAAGGGCTGCCACAGCGTAGCCCGGGGTGGAACCCCGGGCCCGGTTCGATCGGGTCCGCGGAAGACCGGCCGGCAACGGACCTCGCCTCCTCAGCGGTTATGTGGTAATCTGTTCACTATTGGCGACTCGGCGATTCGAGCCGCACGGCGAGGCTGAGCGGAGCATGACCGGATACGGCAATGCTCACTCGGAGGCGGAAGTCATGGTGATCGTGCGAGTTGCGGCCGAAAAACTGAGCGAGCATGACCGCCCGGTCGTGCTCGGGGCCTCGATTTTTCGGTCCGAGGTCGTTGCCGATCAACGGGTTCCGTCCGACGGGTTCGAGCCGCGAAAAAAGAGGGGGGGGAGGGGGGTTATGCTGCCGCCGATGCGCCTTCTATTCCCGATCCTCGCCGCCGGTCTCGGGTTGTGCCTGACCGCCCCCGTGTCCGGGCAAGACCGGCTTGACGTGAACGAGGCCAACGAAGAGGCCATGCGGGCGGCTGCGGCGACGGCCGCCCCGGCGGTGGTCAAGATCGAGACGGCCGGCGGGCTGGAGGTGGTCGGCACGGCCAAGAAGGGGGGTCCGCCCGGCGGCGGGGGCGGCCCCGGGGTGGCCCGCGGCACCGGCCCGACCACCGGACTCGTCGTCGACCCGGACGGGTACGTCATCACCTCGTCGTTCAACTTCGCCAACAAGCCGACCGACATCTTCGTCACCGTCCCCGGCCGACCGAATCGGCTGGTGGCCAAGGTCGTCGCCACCGACCAGACCCGGATGCTCACGCTGCTCAAAGTGGAAGCCAAAGAGCTACAGGTCCCGGCGGCCTACCCGAAGAAGGAGGTGCGGGTCGGGCAGTGGGCGCTATCCTTGGGCCGGACGCTCGACCCGGACGTGGGCCACCTCCCTTCGATCAGCGCAGGGATCGTGAGTGCCACCGGCCGGCTCCTGGGGAAGGCCCTCCAGACCGACGCCAAGGTGTCGCCGGCCAACTACGGCGGGCCGCTGGTGGCCATCGACGGCCGGGTGCTGGGCGTCCTGGTCCCGGCGTCGGTCCGGTCGGAGGGGGAGACGGCCGGGTTCGAGTGGTACGATAGCGGCATCGGCTTCGCCATCCCCCTTGAGGATGTGCTAGCCAAGCTATCGGCCCTGAAGGGGGGGAAGGACCTCCGCCGCGGCCTCCTGGGCATCAACCCGAAGGACGCCGACGCCTACACGGCCAAGCCGGTCATCGGTGCGGTCGGGCCGGACTCGGCCGCCGCCCGGGCCGGCATCAAGGTCGGCGACACCATCGTCTCGATCGACGGCAAGCCGACCCCGAACTTCTCGTCGGTCCAGCACGCCCTCGGGCCGAAGTACGAGGGCGACGCGGTCACCGTTCAGGTCCTCCGCGACGGCAAGGAGGTGGAGTTCGCCAAGATCGAGCTGCAGGGCACGCAGACCGCCTACGTCAACCCGTTCTTCGGGGTGCTCCCGCTCCGCGATGACCCGGCCCCGGGCGTGCCGGTCCGGTTCGTCTACCCGGACAGCCCGGCCGCGGCCGCGGGCCTCAAGGAGGGCGACCGGGTGATGAAGGTCGGCACCGGCAAGACCCTGGCCCCGGTCCGCAACCGGACCGAACTGGCCACGGCGCTCAGCCAATTCCCGCCGGGGTCCGAGGTGACGGTCGAGGTGAAGCGGAAGGAGGGCGACAAGACCGAGACGCTGACGGCCAAGCTCACCACGGTGCCCGACGCCGTGCCGGCCAAGCTGCCGATGCCGTCGTCGGCCGGGAAGGCGCTCGAAGGCCGGCCGAAGGAGAAGGGCGGGCTATTCCCGAAGGGCGGCAAGGAGCCGGAGCCGGAGAAGAAAACCGAGAAAGAAGAGACGGGCTACATCAAGCGGACCGACGAGGCCCTCGGGCGGGAACACTGGCTCTACGTCCCGGACAGCTACGACCCGAACGTGTCGCACGGGCTGATCGTCTGGTTCCACCCGGTCGGGCAGGGCGGCAAGGACGGCGAGCGGATGGCGGCCGCGCTCAAGGAGTTCTGCGAGACCCACCACTACATCCTGATGGGGCCGAAGTCCGCTAACCCCGAGGGCTGGGCGGCCAGCGAGACGGAGCTTGTGGTGCAGGACGTGCGGAAGGTCCTCGGCCGGTATACGATCGACCCGGCCCGGGTGGTGGCCCACGGGATGGGAAACGGCGGGCAGATGGCCTTCTACCTCGGGTTCCAGGCCCGCGACCTGTTCCGCGGGGTGGCCGCGGTCGGGTCGGCTCTGGGCACCGCCCCGAAGGAGAACGTGGCCAACCAGCCGCTGGCCTTCTTCGTCGCCGCCGGCGACAAGGACCCGCTCTTGAACGAGGTGAAGGCGAGCAAGGACGCCCTGGCCGAACGCCGGTTCCCGGTCGTCTACCGGGAGGTCAAGGACGCGGGCAAGGAGTACCTGGACGCGGAGGCGTTCGAGGTGCTGCTGAACTGGCTCGACTCGCTCGACCGGATGTGAACGTACACGAAGCCCGCCGGTCGCGACCGGCGGGCTTGTGGTGTTATTATTACTTCAGCTCGACCGACCAGTACGCGGCGTCGATGAACGACTGCCACGACTGGTACTTCTTCTGGGTCAACTTGAGGTTCAGCATCGGGCTCCGCTTCGGCTTCTCCGGCTTGCGGATCAGCGTCATGTGGGCCTGCCGGGGGGTCCGCCCGCCCTTGCGGACGTTGCAGTCGACGCAGGCGCAGACGATGTTCTCCCAGGTCGTCGCCCCGCCCTGGCTCCGCGGGACGACGTGGTCCAGGCTCAATTCCGCCGTCGGGAACCGCTTACCGCAGTACTGGCACTGGTTGTGGTCCCGGGCGAAGATGTTCCGGCGGTTGAACTTCACCGTCTGCTTGGGCATCTTGTCGTACCCTAGCAGCCGGATCACCCGCGGGGCCTGCAGCTCGCTGGTCGGCGTCCGCACCCAGTCGTCGTCTTCCTTCCGGAAGTTCCGCGCCCGGAACTCGCTCAGGTCGGCCCAGGTCCGGAAGTCGTAGGTGGCGAACGCCCCGTCCTCCAGACTGACCACCTCGGCCAGTTCCTTGCAGAGCAGGCAGAACGCCCGGCGGACGGAGATCACATGCACGGCCATGAACGTCTTGTTCAGGACCAGCACGCTCGCGTTCAGCGCCGAGTCGGCCCCGACATTCATAACGGGTCGGCCTTTCTCGTTGGGACAATCCCCGGCCGCGGCGTCCGTGGGCCGCCGGCCGGTCGTCAGGATACGAGGCGCGCCAGGGCCGCGAGGTTCAACCGCCCTCCATCTTACCCGGGCGGATCGTACACCCGCAAGGGTCGGCCGGGTCGAAGGCCGACCCGGGTTCGCCGGACCTTCACACACCCGTCGCACGACCGCTACCGGCCGCAGGGCCGGTGCCGCAGGACCGCGGCGAGGAGCCGGCGGCCGCCGTCCTGGCAGTCGGACACCGAGCCGACCGCCGGCAGCCGGGCGAGCGTCACCGTCACCCGGCCGACGGCCAGCGACCGCCAGCCCGGCTTACGGCCGGGGTAAACCAGGGCGACGTGGGCCGCCCCGGTGACGGCCGCGTAAGCCAGCACCTGGTGCAAGTCCGCCGGGTCGGGGCCGACCCGCTTCCATTTGGCGTCCAGGACCAGCCGGGCGTCGCCCCGCCGGCGGACCAGGACATCCGGGACGAACTCGACCGACCCGGCCACGAACCGCGGCTGGTCCTCGACCGCCCACCCCGGCCGGCCCCCGACGGCGGCCCGGGCGGTCGCGGCCAGGTGCCGCTCGAACGCCCGGCCGAGGTCGATCAGGAACCCGCCCCCGGCCGACGAAGTCGGGTCGGCGGCCGAAAGCCCGTCGCGGAGCAGCCGGCACAAGGTGAGCAACCCATTGTACGCGGCGGCCCGCGGCTCACGCCCGGCGGCGTCGAACTCCGCGTCGGTGGCCGGGCCGTCGGGCACGTCGGCGAACGGGACGAGGGCCGCCGTCAGACCGTCGCGGGCCGCGGGCGACAGGTCGGGGCGGCGGAGCAGGTCGAGGGCGACCCGCTTCGGGACCCGGTTCCAGGGGGTGTCGAGGTCGTACACGTCCTCGGTGACGTGGAACCGGTCCGGGAAGGCCCGGGCGGCGGTGTCCCGGAGCTGGTCGGCCGCCCGGAGCCGGCCGCGGAGGAACGGCGACGCCCGGTCGGCCTCCCCGTACCCGCCGACCAGCCCGGCCCGGGCCACCTCCCGCATCCGGTCCGCCAGTTCCCGGGCGAGGAGGTCGAGCAGCCCGGCGGCGGGCTCGCCTCCCCCGAACGGCCGGTCGGCCAGCCCGAGGAGCATGAGCAAGTTGGCCCAGGGGAGTTTCGAGCCGATGTCGTACCGGACGGTCGGGCCGTCGAGGACGCCGACGAAGCCTCGCGGGGTGAGCCGGTACTGGCGAGCCCCGAGCGTGAGCGAGGGGAGGGGAACGAGGTCGACGAGGGTGCGGCCGGGGCCGACCAGGAAGTCGGCCTCCGCCCGCGGCAGCCGGACCGCGCGGGTCCGCCGCTCGACCAGCCGGACCGTTCGCCGGGTCACGGCTCGTCGTCCTTGCCCGGGGGGTCTGGGGGCACGCCGGGTTGCTCCTCCCGGAGGAGTTCGGCCATCGACTTCGGCAGGGAGGCCATTACCCCGCGGAACTTCGGGTCCCACAGCCGCCAGCCCCGGCCGAGCCCGCCCAGCGGGTCGTCTGCCCTCGGGTGGCCCGTCTTCGGCCTCTCCTCTTCGGTGTAGGTGCCGAAGACGGCCACCCCGTCGGCGGTCCGCGAGTACCCGAGCGGGCCGCCGGTCACCGGGTCGGCCGGCAGCTCGGGCAGGATGTCCTTAGGGAGTCCGGCCAGCGACTCCGGCCACCGACCCGTCTTTCGCCGGAACCGCTCGCAGGCGATCGCCACGGCCGCCGTCCGCAGGTCGGTCCGGGTCCGCAGGTAGCCGGCGTGGGCCTTCCCGACGAACGGCAGCAGGTGGCTGGTGACGAGGTAGCGGTAGCTCTCGGGTGGCCGGGGCGGGAGGGGGACCGCCGCGATGGCCGCCGCCTGCTCGTGGGGCGGGAGCCGGGCCGCCGCGATGTGGTCGCCGAACAGCCGGAGGCACTCGGCCCGGTCGCCCGGCAGGAACCCCTGGTAGAGCAGGAACCCGGCCCCCAGCACCGCGTCCGGGGGCGGGTACTGGGTGCCGAGCACCTGGAGGTCCTTCAGGTCCTTCACCCCGACCTTGCCGGCCGCCAGCCCCTCGAAGAACTTGTCCATCAGCGCCCGCTCGCCGCGGAGGCCGATCAGGTAGCCCGGGTGGGCGGCCTCGGCCAGCAGCTCGGCCTGGAGGTCGGCCAGCCCGTCGGTCGGCTCGCCCCAGGCGAGTACCTGCACCGCCGTCCGGCCGGCGGCCTTCGCCCCGGCCATCCGCACGAGCTGGGAGATGAGGATCGGCTCGTCGCCGACCGCCCGGGCGGCCACGAGGAGCGCCCGGGCGTCCCGGACGCCGCGGTTCGGGTCGCCCGCGAGGGCCGCCATCCCGGCGTCGGCGTCCAGCAGGGCGTACGCCGACCGCAACTTCTGCACCTCGGGGAGGAGGATGGTGAACGGGTTGTCCTTGAACGTGAGCCGGATGTAACCGCCGGGCCGGCGAAGGACATCCGGTCGGAGCAGGTCGTCCCGGGCGGCGGCCGGCACGTCCCCGGCGGCGGCCAACGCCTGGGCCAGGGCGACGAACTGCCAGAACCCCGGGCGGGTGTTCCAGACCGGGCCGCCGACCCCGGAGTCGTTCGTGAGCGGCTGGTCCCACCCCCCGGGCAGCCGGTCGTGGACGGAGACGACCACCCGCGCGGCGTTGACCTCGTCCGGCGGGGCGGCCTCGACCCGGGCGGCCTCGATCGCCTCGAACCGCCAGCCGGGGTCGTCGGCGTCGAGCTTCGTCGTCACCTCGGCGAGCTGCCGGTCGCCGGCCTTGCGGAACGACGCCCGGCCGACGAACACCACCAGGGCCAGCCCCCCGACGGCGACGAGTGCCGCGACCCCGCAGCCCTTCAGCTTGCCCCGCGGCTTCCTCACGGCTCCTCCGGGGCGGGGGGCGGGCCGTCCTCGGCCGGTTCTTCGGGGATGAACTCCCGGTCGGGTGCCGGGCGGGTGGTCCCGCGGGCCGCCGGGTCCCACACCCGCCACCCCCGGCCCCGGCCCTCCAGCGGGTCCGGGTCCTCGAACTCGACGGGCGGCCGGAAGGCCGGCGGGCGGGCGTCGGCCGGCGGGACGACGTACACCCCGACCCCGTCGTCGAACCGGTGGAACAAGACCGGCCGGCCGGTGTACGGGTCGGCCGGCACGGCCGGGAGAATGTCCTTCGGGAGTTCGTCCAGCGACTCCGGCCAGCGGCCGATCTTCTGTCGGAACCGCTCGCAGGCGATCGCCGCGGCCGCCGCACGCAGGTCGGCCATCGTCCGCAGGTGGGCCTCGTGGACCTTCTCGTAGGCCGGCAGCATGAGCCGTGAGACGATGTACCGGTAGCTGTCCTCCTTCGGCCCCGGCGGGAGCGGGACGGCGGCGACGGCGTCCCGCTGCTCGTGGGTCGGGAGCTTGGCCGCCTCGATGACCGCGTTCAACGTCCGCAGGCCCATCGCCCGGTCGCCCGGCAGGAACCCGCGGTAAGCCGCGAACGCCAGGTCGTCGAAGGTGGACGACTCACCGCGGCCGCCGCCCATGTTCCTCAAGTCGATCCGGCCGGCGTCCAGCCCGTCGAAGACCCGGTCCATGACCGCCCGCTCGCCCCGCAGGCCGACCAGGAACCCGGGCTGGTCGGCCTCGGCCAGCAGCTCGGCCTGCAGCTCCGCCAGCCCGGCCGCCGGCTCCCCCCAGGCCAGGGCCTGCAGGGCCGTCCGGACGGCGACGTTGGCCCCGGCCAGCCGGACGAGCTGGGAGATCATGAACGGCTCGTCGCCGGGGCCGCGGGCGGCGACCAGGCCGGCCCGGGCGTCCCGGACGGCCCGGTCGGGGTCGCCTTCGACCGCCGCCAGCCGGCCGTCGGCGTCGAGCAGGGCGAAGATGGCGCGGGAGTTCTGCACGTGCGGCAGGAGAGTGTCCCACGGGTTGTCGGCGATCTCGACCGGGTGGTAGCCGTTCGGCCGGGCCAGCACCCCGGGCCGCAGCAGCTCGTCCTGGGCCGTCGCCGCGAGGTCGCCCGTCGCCGCCCGGCCCTGGAGCAGCCAAAGCAGCTCGGAGAAGACGGGGTGGGCGTTGACGACCGCCCCGCCCCCGTCCCGGGCCTTCATGAGGTCGTCCCAGACGGGCGGGAGCCGGCCGTGGAGCGACAGGACGATGGCCATCGGGTTGTCGGCGTCCGGCGGGGCGGCCTTGGCCCGGGCGGCCTGGATGGCGTCGATCCGCCAGCCCGGCTCCTCGGCGTCGAGTGCGGCCGTGACGGCGGCCACCTCCCGGTCGCCGGCCCGGCGGAAGGCCGCCCGGGCGATGAATCCGACGGCGACGAGGGCGGCGACGACCAGGAGCCCGCCGGCCGCCGTCCGCTTCAGCCATCTGCGCAAGGGCGTCCTCCCGTCAGGCCCGCTGCCGGTCCCGCCGCTTCCGGCCGTCCTGGAGCCGGGCGAACTCGTACTCGGCCAGCCGCTCGGCCCGGCCGCCGACCGCGTCGAGCAACAGCGGCCGGACGTGGTGGTCCCAGACCGCCCCGAGTTTACCGGCATCGAGCCCCGGCACCATAAAGAAGCTGTGCCCGACCTGCCGGTCCGGGCCGAGGTCCCGGGCCAGCCGCCGGTTCAGCTCCTCGAACGCCCGCACCACCCGCGGACCGAACGCCTCGTCGGCGTCGGCCGGCGGGTGCCGCTCCAGCCAGTGGGCCAGGAGGGCCGCGTCCGGCGGCATCTCGACGAACGAGAACCGCCGCCTCAAGGCCTGGTCCAGGGCCACCGCCGACCGGTCGGCCGCGTTCATGGTCGCCACCACCAAGAGGTTGTCCGGCAGCCGGAACGCCCGCTTCGAGTACGGCAGCGTCACCGCCTGGTCGCGGTACTCCAACAGGTACAGCAGTTCGCCGAACACCCGCGGCAGGTTCCCCCGGTTGATCTCGTCGATCAGGAGGACGTGGGCTTCGCTCGGCCGGCGGGCCGCCTGCTCGGCGAAGGCGCACAGGACGCCGTCCTCCACCGGGTACGTCACCCCCGACCGGCCGTCGATCTCGACGTTCCGCGCCCGAATCCCTTCCACGAATTCTTCGTAACTGTAGGCCGGGTGGAACTGCACGAGCCGCACGGCGTCCGGGCGGTCGGCCGTCAGCAGCCGGGCCAGGCAGCGGGCCACGTGGGTCTTACCCGTACCGGGGACGCCCTGGAGGATGAGCTGCTTCTTGAGCCGGAGCAGGCCGTAGACCCGGTCGAGCCACACGTCCGACAGGAAGGTTTCGCGGCCGAAGGCAACTCGGTCGAACGCCGGCCGGCCGTCCGGCGACCCGGCCCGGCGGCGGAGCAGGGGCAGCGGGTCGGCCTCGGCCGCGCAGGCGAACGCCGGCACGAGCCGGTCGAAGGTCAGGAGGACTTCGCCGACCAGCTCGTCGCGGCGGAGCACGTCGGCGGCCGGCGGCAGCTCCCGGCCGACCGCCACGGTCTTGTGCCCCGCCCAGTCCCGCAGGTCGGCCGGGGTCCGGACCCGGATCACCTCGCTCAGGTCGTCGCCGGCCCAGAACCGGCACTCGACGAACGCCCGGCCGGCGGCCAGGGCCGCGAACAACGCCTCGGCGTGGTCCTGGACGTTCCGCCGGAACTGCTTGCCGGCCTCCCGGGCCGACCGCCCGAGGTGGACGCCGAACTTCACGCCATCGGGAGCGACCCGGGCGAAGAACTGGGCGTCGGCCCGGCGGTTGGCCATCTGCCGGCGGTAGAAGGTGATCCACTGAACGGACTGGTACGGCCCGGACCGGCCGAAGTCGTTCTTGCAGATGCTCGTCAGCGCCCGACCGGGCCGGGCGTCGGCCTCCAGGTCCCAGCCGTACTCGCCGCCCAGCACCGGCCGGACGTACCGGTCGGCCAGTGCCTCGCACAGCTCGACCAGCGGCTCCCGCAGGACGAACTGATACCGCCCCCGCCGCTCGGCCATCCACCCCTTGCCGCTGGCGTCGGCCAACTCGCCGAGGAACCGGAAGGTGTCGCCACAGAACCCGCCGAAGCCCTCGCGCCCCGCCGGCGGGTCGTCGGGTTCGACGGCCGCGGCCACGACATCGGCCAGTTCGAGCGGGTGGACCCGGAACCGGTCCCGCAGCACCGCGGCCACCTCGCACCACAGCTTGGCCCGGTCGGGGAACGGTAACGCCGGGTCGTCGGCGTCGTCGAAGCGGGGCAGGAGCGCTTCCCAGCGGCCGTCCGGGAAGGCGGCCCGCAACGACTCGCCCGCCGCGACCCAGTCTCCCCGCTCCGCCGCGGCCTGGAACCACGACAGGGCGGCCATCGTCTCGGCCGACGCCTCCCGGAGCCGGCCCCGCAGCCGCCGCCGCACCCGGACCTCCCGCAGGGCGGCCCGGACCCGGTCGGCGTCCGGCCCCCAGGCCGTCCCGACGGTCAATGAGTCGGCCGGCAGTTCCCGGCCGGTCATCCGCCCGACCCGGGCGAGGAAGTCGTCGACCGCGGTCGCCGACAGGTCGGGGGCGGCGGCCCGGACGGAGTCGTACCCCCGGAGGACGGCCGCGAACCGCGGCCCGACCGCCGCCGGCGAGGGATCGAGCAGCCCGAGCCGGACCAGCCCGGCCTCGGCCGCCGGGCACCAGTGCGGGTGCCGGTCCGGGTCGAGGGCCTTGACGGCCGCCGCCCAGAACGTCCGCCCCAGGCCGCAGACCGCGTAGACCTCGCCCGGGGCGAGGCACCGGGCCAGCCGGTCGGGCAGGGGGTCCTGGCCGTGAACAAGGTGGTTGAGGGCGTGGCGGAGGAAGCGGACCCGGCCGCCGACCGCCCCGGGGTGGAGGTCCAGCGGGACCGCCGCCGAGTAGAACGGGGCGACCGCGGCCGCCAGCCCCGCGTCCGGGGCGGCGTCGAGGACCTCGGGCCGCAGCCAGTCGGCCACCAGTACCGTCGCGGCGGGGCGGACATCACCGGCCCGGTAGACGGCCAGGAGCGGGTCGAGGGGGATCGGCCGGGAGTGCGTCACGAACCGATGGTAACAAAGAGTCCGGCCGGTGGCACCGGGGATCGGCGGGAATTACGACGCGGGGGGTCGGCGGAAGTGAAAAAGTGTCCCGCCGGAGGCTTTCGCGGCGTCGCCCATTCACCGCGATCACCACCCGGCGGGACACCAGCATATTAAGCCGGCCCGCCGCGGCGAACAACTCCGCGCGCCCACTTTTCGTGACGAATTTCCTGCCGTTGTCGAAATTCCGGACACTCAACTCTTGATAAAAGCCCCAACCGTCTCACCGGCTCCGACCGCCGGCCGAATTCTCCGGTACGGTACGAACCACAATCACACCCCTCATGCCCGACCGTCCGGTTCGGACGGCTGGCGTGGTCGGGCCGGCGGTGTTCGTCGCCGGATCCCCCACCTTCACACGAACTACCCCGTTCCGCCCGGCCGGTTTGATACCACACACTGAGGGGCGGCCGCCGCGGGTCGCCCCGTCCCGCCGGGGCCCGCCGTGTACGACGCCGTCGTCATTTCCGACATCCACCTCGGCAGCCCCAACTGCCAGGCCCGGGCATTGGTGCAGTTCCTGGGGGAGGTCCGCCGCGGGCCGCTCCGGACCCGCCGGCTCATCCTCAACGGCGACGTGTTCGACTCGATCGACTTCCGCCGGCTGAAGAAGCACCACTGGAACGTCCTGTCGGAGCTGCGGAAGCTGTCCGACGAGGCCGGGGTGACGTGGATCAACGGCAACCACGACGGCCCGGCGGACGTCGTCTCCCACCTGCTCGGGGTCGAGGTGTCCGAAGAACTGGTGGTCGAGTCGGGCGGCCGGCGGGTGCTGTTCCTCCACGGCCACCGGTTCGACGAGTTCATCAGCCGCTACCCGGTCGTGACCTGGGTGGCCGACCGGGTGTACCACCTGCTCCAGCGGCTCGACCCGTCCCACACGTTCGCCAAGCTGGCCAAGCGGAACAGCAAGACGTTCCTCCGTTGCGCCGCCAAGATCGAGACGGACTCGGTCCGGTACGCGGCCAAGCGGGGGTACGACGCCGTCTGCTGCGGCCACACCCACCACGCCGCCGCGAGCGAGGCCGGCCCGGTCCGGTACTACAACAGCGGCTGCTGGACCGAGAAGCCGTGCCACTACCTGACGCTCAAGGACGGGGCGGTCGAGGTCCACGCCTACGACGGCCCGGTCCCGGACGAGGCGTTCGTCCCGTTCCCGTCGCCGGTCCCGGCGCTCGCCTGACGCCCGGCCTCGACCGGCCGGGTCGGGTCGATCAACAGCCACGACCCCACCCCGAGGCCGTAGATCACCGCGTACAGGGTGAAGCAGGCGACGTACCCGCCCGGCTCGACCTGCTCCCGGGTCGCCCCGTCGTCGCCGGTCAGCGTCACCGTGTACGCCGCCAGGATGAGGCCGGTGACCAGGTTGCCGAGGGCGGCCCCGAGGTTGCCGACCATGTTCATCGCCCCGGACACGACCGCCGAGTACCGCCGGCCGATGTCCTGGGCGGCCGCCCAGGACGGCCCCATGATCAGGTCGTTGGTCAGCCCGACCAGGATCAGGCAGCCGGCGAACACCCACAGGTTGCCGGTGAAGAACGACGCGGCCAGGTAGCACACCCCGGCCAGCCCGTACCCGAGCATCCCGTACAGCCGCCGGCCCCACTTCCGGTCCCCGGTCCGGCGGATGTAGTCGTCGGTCAACAGCCCGCCGAGCAGGCACCCGGCCATGCCGACCAACAGCGGCGCCCCGCCGAGCAGGGCCAGGAGGATCAGCCCCTCGGTGCCGGAGACCTGGTCCTTGAACTGGTCCTTCAAGGTCTTCGGCAGGTAGTACATCAGGAAGTACCAGTTGAAGTTGGTCACCGTGTACATCAGGCACAGGGCCCAGACGTTCCGGCTGCCGAAGATCGCCCGCCACGGCACCCCGTCGTGCCCACCCCCGGCCGGCTTGCCGGCGTTCACCAGGGCCACCTCGGCGTCGTTGGCCGCCGGGTGCTCGGCCGGGGCGTTCCGGAACCACCAGGCGAACACCCCCACCCACACCGCCGCCACCCCGGCGAACAGCCACAGGGCCTGCCGCCAGGACAGCCCGGCGACGGCGGTGAGGAGTACCCAGATGACCGGCGTCAGCCCGCCCATCAGCCGGGCCGACATCCACACCGCCCCCTTGGCCGACCCGCGGCTGGTCTCCGGGAACCAGTTGTAGATCGCCTTGGCGATGTTCGGGAACGCCCCGGCCTCCCCCATCCCGAACAGGAACTGCATGCCCACCAGGACCGCGAACCCGATGACGACCACCTCCGTCCCGGGCAGCGGCATCCCGGCGAACCCGGTCAGGGCGACGAACAGGGACCACCAGACGACGATCCGGATCAGGGTGATCCGGGGGCCGAAGGTGTCGCCCATCCACCCGGCCGGGATCTCGAACAGGGCGTAGGCGAGCTGGAAGAAGACGAGGACGAGGTAGAAGTTCTTCTCCGGCTGGCCGACGGCGGCCATCAGGTCGCCCTTGGCGCTGCCGTACATGGCCCGGTCGAGGTAGGTGATCATGGCCAGGGCGCAGAGCAGGGCCAGGATCGAGGCGCGGACGCGGGTGGGCGGTCCGGACGTGGGGCCGTTCGGGGTCATGAGGGGGCCGCGGCGGGGGAGGGTGAAACCCCCACACTCTAGCCACCGGCGGCCGGTACGGCGAGCGGGGCGTATGCGGGCCCAGGCCTTTCGGCCTGGGCCCACATCACCGATCCACCCGCCGGGCGACCGGGGCGACGACGACCTTCTGCTTGCCGTCGAGGCCGACCGCGAACGCCTGCCGGTCGCCCTTGACGGCCAGTTCGCCGGCGTAGAGCGGCTGGCCCGGGTTCTGGGCGTCGAACACCTCGACCTTGACCGTCCCGGCCGGCTGGAACTCCCGGACGCTCTCGCCGGGCAACAGCCGGACGGGCTTGCACCGCTTCGGCTGGCCGTGGGAGTCCACCGTCTCCTGGATCACGACGACCCGCTGGGTGTCGTTCTTGAGCGTGACCCAGCCGGCGTCGGCGGCCCCGGTCGTGCCGGTCAGGACGAAGAAGGCGGCGAGGAGGGGCAGGAGCCGGCGGGAGACGGTGAAGGCCATCGCAAGTCCACCCGGCGGGCCGACTTCCGGCGGGCGACGCCGGAACTAGCGGCCGGGGACGATCCGGCCGCTACCCGGGGAACGCTGGCGGCTAATAGGCTTGCGCGAGCAACCCGTTCGGCGATCTTGGTCCGTCAGGTGTAGGGTGTGTCGAGCGGACCGTCCGCGGTCCGCGACGACGCACCACCGCACCCCCGGTGCGTCATCGCCGGCCCCCGGCCGGCTCGACACACCCTACGGGACTTACGCCGCCGGTCGGGCCTCGGCCTTCGGCGCCCGGGCCGCCTGGTCGAACGCCTTGACGGCGTCGACGGCGAACGGGATGGCCGGGCCGCTCCACTCGGTCATGTTGGCCGAGTACCCGGCCTTCACCCCCGCCTGGGTGACGTGGGCCAACAGCGCCCCGGGCTGGATCAACTTCTGGGCGGCCAGCTTGGCGTCGTATTCCCGAAGCCGGCGGTGCAGCTCCTTGCCGTCGGTCGGTAGCCCGGTCGGCTTCGGCTCCGGCAGAGGCTTCGAGTCCGTGACCGCCGGCGAGCCGGGAGCGTCGGCGACCGTGGCGAGCGACTGGGGAGCCGGCTTGGCCGGCCTCGGGGTCGCCTGGCGGGGCAGGGCGAAGGCCGGCAGTTGCGGCACCTGGGCGATCTGCTTCTTGGCCGGGTCGTACTCGACCCACTGGGCCGGAAGCCGGTAGAGATACCGGCCGATGCCGAATTTGACGGCCGCCCGCTTCAGGGCGTCGCTGAACGCCGCCTTGAGCCGGTCGCCGCCGTCCGGCTGCTCGCTCGGCGACCCGACATCGGTCTTCGTGACCCAGTCGCCGCCGAGGTTGAGCCGGAGCCGGCAGACGACCGACCCGTCCTGGAGGAGCTCGTAGTCGTCCTGCCAGTTCTCGGCCCCGAGGACCTCGTCCAGCCGGTCCTGGATGAGCCGGACGTCGACGTAGGCGATGGCCAGGGCCCGGTTGTTCTTGACGGCCTGCGGCTTGAACTTGATCTCCCGCGGCTCGAACGGGTCGGACAGGGCGAGGGTGATCGCCCGGACGGCCGGGTCGCGGGGGGTCGGCTTGTCGGATGCGGGGGCTACCACGGTGACACCTCTCTGTGTGGCGGTCATGTGGTGTAGTGTACACCCGTGGAAGGGCCGGAAACAACCTCGGTAGGCGGGTGGCGGCGGCCGGCAATCGGTCAAGCCAAGATTTGTTCGGCCGCGAACGGATTCGTCAGCCTGCAAACCGATTCGTCAGCCGCGGGGGGTGCGCCCGGCCTGGAACCATCCGGCGTGGGCTACCGGCTGAGCTTGTCGGCCCCGGGTGCGGGGGACTGGCCGACGGTCGCCAGGGCCTTCGTCAGGAAGTCGGTAGCGATCCGCCGGACCTGCCGGTCCACGGCGGCCTTGACCGCCTCCCAGTCGGCCTCCGGCACGGTCGCCGGCCGGGGGTCGGACGCGACTTCGAGATAGGCTTTCGCCTTCGGCTCGGTCCCGCTCGGCCGGAGGCTGACCTTGGCGGTCAGGCCGTCACCGCCGCCGAGCCGGAAGACGAGGAAGTTCCGGGCGGCCCGGTCGGTGTCGCCCTTGAACGGCCCGAGCCGGCCGGCCTCGTCCCGCAGGTCCTCGAACCGGACCACCGGCAGCCCGCCGACCTCGGCCGGCGGGTCCGTCCGCAGGGCGTCCATCATCCGGGCCATGTCCTGCTTCCCCTCCAGCCCGGTCATGACCAGGTTCAGCAGCTCATTCCGGTAATACCCGAATTGCCGGCTCAGGGAGTCGAGGTAGTCGGGCAGGGTGCGGCCCTGCCGCTTCTGGTCGAGGGCGGCCTCGGCCAGGAGCAGGGCGGCGCAGGCCGAGTCCTTGTCCCGCAGGTCGGCGGTGGTCAGGACGCCGTGGCTCTCCTCGGTGGCGATGACGAAGTCGGCCGGGGCGCCTCGGACCTCGCCATACTGGCCGGTCGATTCGAGCTGCCAGAGGACATCCGCGTGGTACTTGAAGCCGACCAGCAGGTCGTTCACCACCTGGCAGCCGAAGTGCCGGCCGATCCGGGTGATCTGGCCGGTCGTGACCTCGGTGGTGATGACGATCGGCGAGTCCGGTAGCGACCCCCGGCGGGCGAGCTGGCTCAGCTTGAAGTGGGTCAGGAGGGCGGCGATCTCGTTCCCGGTGATGGCGCGGTAGTCGCACTTGCCGTCGGGCGAGGTGCAGGCCAGCCCGCCGAGCCGGTCGGCGTCCGGGTCGGTGGCCAGAACCAGATCGGCTTGCGTTTCGCGGGCCTTGGCCTCGGCCCGGTCCATGCACGCCGGAACTTCCGGGTTGGGCGTCCCGGTCACGTGGGGGAACTGGCCGTCGGGCGTGGCCTGTTCGGGAACCGGGATCGGCCGGAACCCCTGGGCCTCCAGGACCTCCCCGGCGCACATCCCGCCGACCCCGTGCAGGGGGGTGAAGACGACCCGGAACTCGTCGAACTTCGGCGGCGGGACCAGGCTCTCCTTGCGGCACAACTCAACGTAGGCCCGGTGCGGGGCGTCATCGAGGAAGTGGACCTTCCCCGACCGGACGGCGTCGGCCCACGGCAGGTGTTTCACCGTTGTGACCTGGTCCACGAACTCGCTCATGATCTGGTCTTCGGGCGGCACCGGCTGGGCGCCCCGCTCGTCGTAGAACTTGCTCCCGTTGTCGTCCGGCGGGTTGTGGCTGGCGGTCATGTTCAGCCCGCCGTGGGCCCGGAGGTGGCGGATGGTGAACGACAACTCCGGGGTCGGGGTATACCGCGGGCTGTCCGCCGGCAGGATGTGGGCGTGGATGCCGTTGGCCGCGTAGACGCCGGCCGCATAGTGGCAGAACGCCTTGCTGGAGAGGTGGAGGACCGGGTTCGGCAGGGCCGGGTTGTAGACGCCCCGCCGGTCCTCGAACTGCCGCACGTCGTAGGCCAAGACGACCGACACCGGCTCGACGCCCGGGAACCGCTCGCGGAGGTAGAGGCAGTGGCCCTGAACGCTGGCCCCGAGGGTCCACAGGTTCATCCGGTTCGGGCCGATCCCGACCGCCCCCCGACGGCCGCCGGTGCCGAACGGCATCAGTTGGTAGAAGGAATCGAGTAGTACCGACCACTTACCGGCCCCGATCATCCATTCGAGTTGCGGCCGGTAGCCGGCGAAGTCGGGCTTGGTCAGCCAGTCGCCGAGGTTGGCGAGGGCCTTGTCCTTCAGGGCCGGGTCGGCGTCGATGCCGGCGAACCCCTGGCGGGCGGCGGTCGCGTCCATGTGCGGCTTCGGTGGGTCGGGGTACGGGTCAGCGGGTGCGGCGGGCGTACCACTGCCGGTAGGCGTCGCGGAGTTGGGCGTCCGGTTGGAGCGCCAGGCCGGCCTCGGCCTCCCGCCGGGCGGCCGCCGGGTCGCCCAGGCGGGACAGGGCGACGGCCAGGTACAGCCGGAGCTGGGCGTGGGTCGGCTGGACGGCCAGCCCGGCACGGGCGGCCGCCGCGGCCCGGTCCCACCGCCCCAGGTCGAGCAACAGGCCGGCCCGGCCGACGTGGTGGGTGACGGCGGTCGGGTTCATCCCGAGCAGCCGGTCGTAGGCCCGCTCGGCCCCGTCCCGGTCGCCGGCGGCCGCCGCGGCCTCGGCCAGTTCAGCCAGAACGATTTCCCCCTCCGGTTCCAGCCGGCTCGCGGCCGCCGCGGCCTCGAGCCGCGCCGCGTCCTCACCGGTGCCGGCGTAGGCCCGGGCCAGCCCGAGCCAGGCCCCGGCGTCCCCGGGATGCCGTTCGACCGCCGCCCGGAGCCGGCCGATCGCCTGTTCGGCGGCCGCCCGGACGGCCGCCGGACCCAAGCCCCTCTCCCGCCGGGCGTAGACCCCGGCGGCCAGCGCCACCCCGAGGTCCCGCTCCCGGTCGGCCTCGGTCGTCCGGCCGGACGAGCGAAAGTAGGCGACCAGCGGTACGCCGGCCGGGCTCCCGGCGGGCGGCCGCGGGGCGGTCGGTCGTCCGTCGGGACCCGGCCGGCGGGGGATCCGGTGGTTGGTCACCGAGGCGTGGGCGATGTTCGTGCTGGCCGCCTTCGGCATGTGACACCCGGTGCAATCGTTCGCCGCTGCGGCCCGGGCCGGCTCCGGGGCCGTGCAGGCGGCCGGCGGGTGGCAAGCCGCGCACCGCCCGCGGTAGAACGCCGCCCGGTCGGCCGGCTCCGGGACCGCGTGCGGGTCGTGACAGGACGTGCAGCCCAGACGGCCGGCCGACCCGGCGTGGCACCGGCTCTGCTCCAGTTGCTCGAACTGCCCGACCGAGGCGTTCCGGGCGTCCCGGTCCGGGTCGAGGACGAACACGCTGCGGAACAGCTCCAGTGGCAGCCCCGGCCGGTACTCGAAGGCCGTCCGGCCGGGCCGGTCGACCCGCTCCAGGCCGCCCAGGTGGCACTGCCGGCAGACATCCTCCCGCAGGTCCGCCGGCAGGTGCTTGGGGTTGACGATGCTGTGGTCCGGGATGGTCGGCGGCCCGCCCGCGGCCTGCTCGGCGACATGCAGCTCGCCCGGCCCGTGGCACCGCTCGCAGCCGACATTCGGCTGGTCCCGCAGCAGCGGCTCGGCGTACCGGTTCAGCGACCCGGGGACCGGCTCGACCCGGCCGACGTGGCAGAACAGGCAGTCCCCGCCGGCCGGCCACCGCTCCCGCTCGCCCAGCGCGAACCCCGGCGAGACGTTCCACCGGCCGTCCCCGCTGTACCAACTGACCGGCGACTGCCAGACGGCCCCGCCGTCCACGCTCAGGTACGACCGGCCCCGCACCCCGGACCCGATGGCGACCTCGACCCGGACGGCGTAGGCGGCGACGCCGGCGGCGGCCGGGGCGGTACACCGCTGCCGGTGGGTCTCGCCGGCTGGCGTGCGGACGACCTCCAGCTCGAAGTCGCCGACCCGGAACGGGTTGCCGGTCTCGGGGTCGTACCGTTCGAGCGGGCCGGCCTGCCCGACGGCCGCGGCCGACCGGCCCATCGGGTGCCGGTGGTACGTCTTGTCAATCGACGGGTGGCAGCCGGCGCAGGCCGCGTCGCCGACGTACCGGACGCCGGGCCGGACGTTCCGGAACGGCGTGTCGAACGCCTCGCGGGGGTCCGGCGGCAGGGGCTCCCCGGCCGCCGGGGCGGGCAGATCGCCGGGGCGCGGCGGGGAGCAGCCCGTCACCACCACGCCGCCGGCGACGGCCAGCGCGAGGGCGGCGAACCGGCGGATTGCGGGGCGGGCCATGTGACCCACGATACCACCCGCCGCGGAGGCCGTCCACGAACCGCCGGTGCCGGCCGGGTGTCGGTCGGTGGGCCGGAGGCGGTCGGACCTCGGACCTAGAATAGCCGTCCCGGTTGCTCCTCGGTCACCCCCGGTCTGGTCCAATGTCGCTGTCGTTTTCGTTCGACGTGGTGGTGGTCGGGGCCGGGCACGCCGGCGTGGAAGCCGCCATGGCCGCCGCCCGGCTCGGGCTGCGGACCTGCCTGCTGACCCTCAACGCCGACGCCGTCGCCCAGATGTCCTGCAACCCGGCCATCGGCGGGGTGGCCAAGGGGCAGATCGTCCGCGAGGTCGACGCCCTCGGCGGGGTCATGGGCCGGTGTACCGACAGCAGCGGCATCCAGTTCCGGATGCTGAACGCGTCGAAGGGGCCGGCGATGCACTCGCCCCGGGCCCAGTGCGACAAGAAGCTTTACCAGTTCACCATGAAGCGCTGGGTCGAGGAGCAGGACAACCTGACCCTCCGGCAGGAGTTGGTCGAAGGCCTGCTGCTGGAACCGTTCGCCGACTCGGCCTCCCCCGCCACCCGCCGGGTCGTCGGCGTCGTGGCCCGCGGCGACACCCGCTACCTGGCCCCGGCCGTGATCCTCACGACCGGCACGTTCCTCAAGGCGGTGATGCACACCGGCGAGGCCCAGACCCGCGGCGGACGGGCCGGGGACGCCTCGGCCGAGGGGATGAGCGACAGCTTGGCCGCCGCCGGGTTCGAGCTGGCCCGCTTCAAGACCGGCACCCCCTGCCGGCTCAACAGCCGGACCATCGACTTCGCCCGGTGCCAGGTCCAGCCCGGCGACGACCCGCCTCGGCCGTTCTCCTTCTCCACCGCCCGGATCACCGTCCCGCAGGTGGTCTGCCACTCGACCGAGACGAACCCGGCCGTCCACGACCTGATCCGGGCCAACCTCGACCGTGCCCCCATGTACTGCGGCCAGATCGAAGGCCGCGGCCCCCGGTACTGCCCGAGCATCGAGGACAAGGTGGTCCGCTTCGCCGAGAAGGACTCGCACCTCATCTTCCTGGAACCGGAGGGGCTGAACACCCGCGAGTACTACTGCAACGGCATCAGCACCAGCCTGCCCAAGGACGTGCAGCAGGGGATGCTCCGGCTCATCCCCGGGCTGGAGCACGCCGAGGTCATGCGGTGGGGCTATGCCGTCGAGTACGACTACGCCCCGCCCACCCAGCTTCGCCTGACGCTCGAAACCAAGCCGGTCGCCGGTCTATACTTCGCCGGCCAGATCAACGGCACTACCGGGTACGAGGAGGCGGCCGCCCAGGGGCTGGTGGCCGGGCTGAACGCCGCCCTCAAGCTCAAGGGCGAGGGGCCGTTCGTCCTCGACCGCGGGCAGGCGTACATCGGCGTGCTGATCGACGACCTCGTCACGAAGGGGGTGGACGAGCCGTACCGGATGTTCACCTCCCGGGCCGAGTACCGGCTCCTCCTGCGGCACGACAACGCCGACCGCCGGCTGACCCCACTGGGCCGGCGGATCGGCTCGGTCGGGGCTGAGGCCTGGGACCGGTATGAGTCGAAGGAGGCCGGCATCGCCGAACTATCGGCGTACCTGAAGTCCCACCGGAGCGACGACGACACGCTGGAGACGTGGCTGCGGCGGACCGGGACCGAGTGGGCCGACCTGTGCCAGCGTCACCCGCCGTTGCGGGCCTGGGACGACCGGCCCGAGGTGGTCGAGCAGGTGGTCATCGAGGCGAAGTACAGCGGCTACGTCGGCCGCCAAGCCGCCGAGGTCGAGCGGTTCCGGAAGCTGGAGGGGAAGCGCATCCCCCCGGCCTTCGACTACGCCGCCGTCCCCCAACTCCGCCACGAGGCCCGGGAGAAGTTGGCCCGGGTCCGGCCGACCAGCCTGGGGCAGGCGGGCCGCATCAGCGGCATCACCCCGGCCGACCTCGCAGTCCTGTTGTTTTATCTCGACTGAGTCGGTATGCGGGGCCGGCCCGCGGGGGGAAGCCGGGCAACCGGCGGACCCCGACGGGATGGCGGCACGGTGCGACCGGCCGCCGGCAACACGGCCGCCGGTCGTACCGGCCAGCACTCCGGTCCGACCGGGGAATCTGGCAGGGCGGAGTAACCTGCGGCGACTGGGCGGCCGATGGAAGGTGTGACCGAGTCGGCGACGGCGCCGGAGTCGTACAGGTGGGGAAGGTCAGCCGGTCGGGTAAGGGCGGTGGGTTGTCGGGGTCAGGCCCCGCCTCACCGCACCGACCGCCGGACGGAAGGGCCGGGGGCCGCGTTGACCGGCCGCCCGGCCCCGGTATGATGGGAAGCGGTGGCCGACACCCCAGCTTGCCCCGTCATCCGGAGTCACCGGGCTTCACCGCCCGCGGCCACCTTCCCCCTCCCCCGGGTCTGCCCGCGTCTTGGGGCAACCCCGGGGCCTAGGTTCGCGTGAATTCTTCACGGGCGGTAACCGGTCCGGCGCCGGCTCGGTCGAGCGGTCGCGCGCGGACTTCCTCCAGACGAGCCGGCCGAGCCGGCGGGGTGGTGTCCGGATGAAGACGGTGTTCACGACCGGCGAGGCGGCCAAGGTCTGCAAGGTCAGCCAGCAGACCATCATCCGCTGCTTCGACAACGGCCAGCTCAAGGGCTTCCGGGTCCCCGGGTCGAAGTTCCGGCGGATCCCCCGGGAGAGCCTGTTCCGGTTCATGAAGGACAACAACATCCCGACCGACGCCCTGGAGAGCGGGCGGCGGAAGGTCCTCCTGGTGGACGACGACCCGGAACTGGTCGACACGATCAACCGGGCCCTCCAGGAGGACGGCCGGTTCGAGGTCCGGATCGCGTCCAACGGGTTCGACGCCGGGATGATGGTCAAGGAGTACCGGCCGGACCTGCTGGTCCTGGACGTGATGCTGCCGGACATCAACGGCCGGGAGGTCTGCCACCGGGTCCGGGCCGACCCGGCGATGGAGGACGTGCGGATCGTCTGCATCAGCGGGATGATCGAGGACGACAAGGTCCACGAGCTGAAGCTGGCCGGGGCCGACGACTTCCTGGCCAAGCCGTTCGACCTGGACGTGCTGATCGACAAGATGTGCGCCCAACTGGAGATGGAGTCGACGGCGCTGGCGTGACCTGGGAATTGCGGATTTCGGATTGCGGATCACGAGCCCGGCGGACGACACAGCCGCCGTGGTTCTGTCCGTAATCCGCATTCCGAAATCCGCATTCCGCAATCGGGAGTTTCCGGTGGCAGGGCAGGGGGTGGGCCGGGCCGCGGCCGGGTTGCCGTGGCTCTGCCCGAACACCGACGGCCTGATCCGGCTGGCCGAGCGGCCGGCCGGGATGGCCCGGGCGGCGCTCGCCGACCCGGCCCTGCTCGCGTTCCTCCTCCGCTTCGCCCCCGCGTCGGCCGCCGCGTTCACCTTCGACGGGCTCACCGGGGCCGGCCCGCCTTACTACGCCGCCCACTTCCTCGGCGCCACCCGGGCCGGGTGGGTGCCGCCCGATCACCCGGCCGTCCGGCGGGCCGACGAACTCGGCTCGCTCACATCGACTTTCGCCCGGCGACTGGCCGAGCAGACGAACCGGACGAACCCCGACGCCGCGGCGGCCGTGGCCCGGCTCGCCCCGCTCGGCTGGTACGCCGTCGCGGCCGCCGACCCGACCGCCGACCCGACCGCCCTCGACCATGAGGCCATCGTCCGCCGGCTGGTGAGTCGGTGGCGGTTCCCGGCATGGGCCGCAACAGCCCTCGGGGCGCTCGGACTGCCTTGGCCGGTCGCCCGCCCGGCGGTCGCCGACCCCGACCCGTTCGCCGTCGTCCGGCTCGCGGTGATCGAGGCCGAGCGGCACGGCCCCTCACTCGGACTGACCGATTCCTCCGACCGGGACGAGTTGGTTCATCACCTCGGCCTGACCGAAGCCGACCTGCCGGCGCTATTCGCTGCTCCGCCGACAGAAGCTGCGCCGGCCGGGTCCGGCCTCGACCCGAACCCGCACAACGTCTCGCTCGTCCGCAACCTCTTGCGGATGGCAGCGGAGGACCGGCAGCGGTCCGGGGCGCGGCAGGTCGCCCGGCTGGAAGATCGGATCGACGAACTACACGCGGCCCTCGCCGCGGTCGGACGGGCCGACGCGGGCCATCGCCGCGATGCCAAACTGGCTGGGCTGGCCGAGCTGGCGGCCGGGGCCGGGCACGAGATCAACAACCCGCTGGCCGTCATCTCCGGGCAGGCCCAGCGGCTGTTGCGGACCGAGATCGACCCCGACCAGGCCGACGCCCTCCAGTCGATCGTCCGGCAGACCCGGCGGATTGCGGACCTTCTGCGCGACCTATTCCTGTTCGCCAAGCCGCCCGAGCCGGCCCGGCAGGCGGTGGCCGTTGCCGACCTGTTGGCCGGCGTCTGGGCCGATGTCTTGCCGCTGGCCGACGAGCGGGGCGTCCGGCTCGACCGGCCGGTAACGGTCCCCGTTGCAGCCGTCGCCGGCGACCCCGGGCAGTTGCGGCGGGCGGTCGGGGCCGTCGTCCGGAACGCCGTCGAGGCGGCCGGGGCCGGCGGGTGGGTCGGGGTCCGCTGCGAACCGGCTGGCGACCGGCTGCGGGTGGTGGTGGACGACAGCGGCCCGGGGCTGTCGGCGGCCGCCGCCGAACACGCCTTCGACCCGTTCTATTCGGGCCGGTCGGCCGGCCGGGGTCGTGGACTCGGGTTGCCGACCGCCTGGCGGCTGGCCCGGCAAAACGGCGGCGACGTGCGGCACGAGCCGTCGCCCTCCGGCGTCACCCGGTTCGTCGTAACACTGCCGGCCGCCCCCGCTGAGCGGGTCGCCGCGTAACTCCTTGTCGGTTCACCCCCATGAGCCTGCGGCGGCTGGCCGAGGTCGCCCGCGGTGCCCTGCACCTCCTCTACCCGAACGCCTGTCTGATCTGCGATGCCCCGGAGGCCGGCCGGGAGCCGTACCGGCACGGGCTGTGCAGCGATTGTCTCACCGCGGTCACGGCCGACCCCCACGCCCAATGCCCGAAGTGTGCCGCCACCGTCGGGCCGCACGCCGAGACGGCCGACGGTTGCCCGTCCTGCCGTGGGCGGGGGTTCGCCTTCGCCCGGGCGGTCCGGCTCGGCCCGTATGATGGACGATTGAAGGACGCGGTCCTGCGGATGAAGCACGCCGCCGGGGAAGGTCTGGCCGAGCTGATGGGCCGGGTATTCGTCGAAGCCCGCGGGTCAGCCCTGAAAGCGGCGGCCGCCGACCTTGTGGTACCCGTGCCGCTCCATTGGCGACGACGGTGGGCCCGGGGGTACAACCAAGCGGAGGCCGTCGCCCGCGAGGTGGCCATCGGCCTCGGGATCGAATGCCGGCCCGGCGGGCTGCGGCGGGTGAAGGCGGTCACCCAGGCGTCACAACCGTCGGCCGCGGCCCGGCGGGAGAACATCCGGGGTGCGTTCCGGGCCGCCCGGGGTGCAAGGTTCGCCGGCCGGGCGGTTCTCCTGGTGGACGACGTAATGACCACCGGGGCCACCCTGGACGAGGCGGCCCGGGTCGTCCGGCAGGCCGGGTCCGGGTCGGTGAACGTCGCGGTCCTGGCCCGGGCGTAGCGGTCGGGCCGGGGGCAGCGGTTGCCCCGACCGGGCCGGCCGATTGCCGGACCTCCCGACCCCGCCCCGGCCGAACTGGTGGTGCGGGGGGTAGGGTCGGCCTGATAGGTATGGAGTTAATCCGGCCGGCCGTTCGGGGGAACGGCCGGCCGGCACCCGGGGGAGAACAGAGTCATGTTCCGGAGCGCGGTCGCGGCGGCGGGGGTGTTGCTCACGGTGGTGCCGGCGTGGGCCGGACCGGCCGACCTGTTCGCCGAGAAGGTCAAGGACTTCGGCACCACCCCGCGGGGGCCGGTCCTGGTCCACTACTTCCGGTTCACCAACACCACCGGCCAGCCGCTCACCCTCGGCCAGCCGCGGGTGTCGTGCGGGTGCGTGTCGGCGGCGGTGTCCAAGAACCAGGTCGCCCCGGGCGAGACGGCCGCCGTCATCGCCCACATGGACACCCGCCGCATCCAGACCCCGAACACCACCAAGTCGGTCACCATCTACGTCCCGTTCCTGGCCCCGGCCCACGAGGAGGTCTCCCTCCGGGTCCAGACGGTCTGCCGGGACGACCTGGTCATGGCCCCGGACACCCTGGCGTTCGGGACGGTCCGGAAGGGGCAGGGCGGGACCGCCACCACCAAGGTGACGTTCACCAGCGACCCGAACTGGAAGGTGACGGAGGCGGCCAGCACCGGCGGGTACGTCAAGGCCGAGGTGAAGGAGGAGAGCCGGGCCGGGGCGGTCGTCACCTACGCCGTCACCGCCACCCTGGACAAGGACTGCCCGGCCGGGAACTGGACGGCCGACATCGTCCTGAAGACCTCGAACCCGGCGGTGGCCAGCCTGCGGGTCCCGGTGACGGTGACGGTGACGGTGGCGGCGGCGGCCTCGGTCGCGGCCACCCCCGAGGCGGTCCAGTTCGGGGACGTGCCGATGGGCACCCCGGCCGAGAAGCGGGTGGTGCTCAAGGGCGGCAGCCCGTTCAAAATCCTGGAGATCAAGGGGGCCGACGACCAGCTCGGGGTGAAGGTGGCGGACAAGGACGAGGCCAAGGCCGAGCACGTCATCACCCTGTCGGCCAGCCCGAAGGCCGCCGGCGGGTTCGTCCGGTCGGTCGAGATCGTGACCGACAACAAGGACCAGCCGAAGGTCGTCATCCCGGTCGCGGCGAAGGTGACCGGGGGGAAATAAGGCGGGTCGGCCCGCACAGGCCGGGAGGCCTGTGCCCCCGGAGCCCGATTTCTGGTGGCACAGGCCTCCCGGCCTGTGCTGTTTCTTTGTCGGCCGAGGTCGGGGGCGTGTGCGGCTGTGCGTCGCCCGCCCGGTTCCGTATCAAGTCCGCACTCTCCCGCCCCCGGACCGCCACTCCATGCCGGCCCCGCCGTTCCGCAAGCTGCTCGTCGCCAACCGGAGCGAGATCGCCATCCGGGTGTTCCGGTCGGCCCACGAGCTCGGCATCCGGACGGTCGCCGTCTACTCCCACGAGGACCGGTTCGCCCTCCACCGGTTCAAGGCCGACGAGGCGTACCGGGTCGGCAAGCCGGGCGAGCCGATCCGGGCCTACCTCGACATCCCGGGCATCGTCGCCCTGGCCAAGGAGGTCGGCGTCGACGCCGTCCACCCCGGGTACGGGTTCCTGTCCGAGAACGCCGGCTTCGCCCGGGCCTGTGCCGAGGCCGGCATCACCTTCGTCGGCCCGAAGCCGGACATCCTCGACCAGCTCGGCGACAAGGTGGCCGCCCGGAAGATCGCCCGGCAGGCCGGGGTGCCGGTCCTCTCCGGCAGTGACAACCCGGTGTCCGGCGGCGAGGCGAAGGCCCTCGCGGACAAGCTCGGCTACCCGGTCATCGTCAAGGCGTCGATGGGGGGCGGCGGCCGGGGGATGCGGGTCGTCCGGGCGGCCGACAAGCTCGAAGAGTCCCTGGCCGCGGCCAGCCGGGAGGCCGGCACCGCCTTCGGCGTCCCGGACGTGTTCCTGGAAAAGTTCGTCGAGCGGGCCAAGCACATCGAGGTGCAACTGCTCGGCGACCGGCACGGCGGGCTGGTCCACCTGTACGAACGCGACTGTTCGATCCAGCGGCGGCACCAGAAGGTGGTGGAGCTGGCCCCGGCCCCGAACCTGCCGGCCGACATCCGCGACGCCATCCTGGACGCCGCCCTGAAGGTCGGCCGGGCGGTCGGGATCGACAACGCCGGGACCGTCGAGTTCCTGTACGACACCGACGCCAAGAAGCTCTACTTCATCGAGGTCAACCCACGCATCCAGGTCGAACACACGGTCACGGAAGTCGTCACCGGGTACGACATCGTCGCGTCGCAAATCCTGGTCGCCTCCGGACTGAAACTCGACGACCCCGAGGTCGGGCTGGAGCAGTCCGCCATCACCACCCGCGGCTACGCCATCCAGTGCCGGGTGACGACCGAGGACCCGGCCAACGGCTTCGTCCCGGACTACGGCCGGCTCTCGGCCTACCGGTCCAGCGGCGGCCCGGGCGTCCGGCTGGACGCCGGGACGGCCAACCCGGGGGCCGTCGTCACCCCCTTCTACGACTCCCTCCTCGTGAAGGTAACGGCCAGCGGCCGGCAGTTCGCAGCCGCCGCCACCCGGATGGAGCGGTGCCTCCAGGAGTTCCGCATCCGCGGGGTGAAGACGAACATCCCGTTCCTCCTCAACCTGATCGAGCACCCGCAGTTCCTGGCCGGCGAGGTGACGACGCGCTTCCTGGACGAGACGCCCGACCTGTTCAAGCTCCCGACCCGCCGGGACCGGGCGACGAAGCTCCTGGGCTACATCGCCGACGTGATCGTCAACGGCCACCCGGAGGTGAAGGACCGCCGCCGGCCGCCGGTGACCGTCCCGGCCACCCTCCCGCCGGCCCCGGCCGGCAAGCCGGCCCCGCTCCCCGAGGGGACGCGCGACCTGTTCAAGAAGCTCGGGGCGGCGAAGTTCGCCGGCTGGGTCCGCGACCAGGAGCGGTTGCTCGTCACCGACACCACGATGCGGGACGCCCACCAGTCGCTCTTGGCGACCCGGATGCGGACGGCCGACATGCTGGCCGTGGCCGACCGCTACGCCCGGGAACACGCCGGGCTGTTCTCGCTCGAAATGTGGGGCGGGGCGACGTTCGACACTAGCATGCGGTTCCTCAAGGAGTCGCCCTGGGACCGGCTGGCCCGGCTGCGGGAACGTATCCCGAACATCCTCTTCCAGATGCTGCTGCGGGCGGCCAACGCGGTCGGCTACTCGAACTACCCGGACAACGTGGTGGACGAGTTCGTCCGCCTGTCGGCCGGGCACGGGATGGACCTGTTCCGGGTGTTCGACGCCAACAACTGGCTGCCGAACCTGCGGGTTGGGGTGGAAGCCGTCCTGAAGACGGGCGCCCTGTGCGAGGCGGCCGTCTGCTACACCGGCGACATCCTCGACCCGAAGCGGGACAAGTATTCGCTGAACTACTACGTCGATCTGGCGAAGCAGTTGGAGAAGCTGGGGGCGCACTTCCTCGCCGTCAAGGACATGGCCGGGCTGCTCAAGCCGTTCGCCGCCCGGAAGCTGGTGAAGGCCCTCCGCGAGGCGGTCGGGGTGCCGATCCACTTCCACACCCACGACTCCGCCGGCGGGCAGGTCGCCTCGTACCTGCTGGCCGCCGGCGAGGGGGTGGACATCGTCGATTGCGCCTTCGCCCCGCTCAGCGGGAACACCGCCCAGCCGAGCCTGAACGCCCTGGCCGAGGCCGTCCGGTTCACCGACCGGGACACCGGGCTGGACTTCGACGCCCTCCAGGACACGGCGACCTACTGGGAAGACATCCGCAGCTACTACGCCGCGTTCGAGACCGGCCAGCTCGCCAGCTCGGCCGAAGTCTACCTGCACGAGATGCCCGGCGGGCAGTACGCGAACCTGTACCAGCAGGCGCAGTCGCTCGGGCTGGGCGACCGGTGGCACGAGGTCGGCCGGGCCTACGCCGAGGTGAACAAGCTGTTCGGCGACATCGTCAAGGTCACGCCGACCTCGAAGGTCGTCGGCGACATGACCCTGTTCATGATGGCCAACAACCTCGCCCCGGCCGACCTGCTCGACCCGAAGAAGGAAGTCGCCTTCCCCGAGTCGGTGGTCGAGTTCTTCGAGGGGAAGCTGGGCCAGCCGCCGGGCGGATTCCCGCCCGAACTCCAGAAGCGCATCCTGCGGGGCCGGAAGCCGCTGACCGACCGGCCCGGGGCGCTCCTGCCGCCGGCCGACTTCGGCGGGGCGAAGGCCGAGTTGGAAAGGAAGCTCGGCCGGCCGGCGTCGGAAGCGGATGTCGTCTCGTACCTCCTCTACCCGAAGGTCTTCCCCGAGTTCGCGGCCGCAGAAGCCAGGTACTCCGACCTCTCGGTCCTCCCGACACCGGTGTTCTTCTACGGGATGGAGCCGGGGGAGGAGCTGAGCATCGACATCGAGCCGGGGAAGACGCTGTTCGTCAAGTTCCTGACGGTCGGCGAGGCCCACCCCGACGGCAACCGGGTGGTCTACTTCGAGCTGAACGGCCAGCCGCGGGAGGTGGTGGTCGCCGACCGGTCGCTCGGCGGCGGGGCGGTGAAGGCCCGGCCGAAGGCCGAGTCCGGGAACCCGAAGCAGGTCGGGGCCCCGATGCCCGGGGCGGTGATCGCGGTGTCGGTCGCCCCCGGGGAGGAGGTCGCGGCCGGTCAGAAGCTGCTGACGATGGAGGCGATGAAGATGGAGTCCACCGTCTACGCCGACCGTGCGGCCAAGGTGGCCGAGGTGCTGGTGACGCCCGGCACCCAGGTGGACGGCGGCGACCTCCTGATCCGGTACGAATAACTGCCCCGGTGGCACAGGCCTCCCGGCCTGTGCGCTCGGCAATCGCACAGGCCGGGAGGCCTGTGCCACCAAGCAGGTGCGGCACCCATGCCTCTCCTCGCGCTCCTCCTGCTCTCGGCCGACCCGACCATTACCGCCGTCGCCGGCACGGGGGAGCAGGGCATCGCCGGTGACGGCGGCCCGGCGACGATGGCCAAGCTCGACCAGCCGTTCGACGTGGCCTTCGACAAGGCCGGCCACCTGTACTTCTCCGACACCTTCAACCACCGCATCCGGAAGATCGACGCCAAGACCGGCGTCATCACCACGGTCGCCGGGAACGGGAAGAAGGGGTTCGGCGGGGACGGCGGCCCGGCGACCGAGGCCATGCTGAACGAGCCGTACGGCTTGGCCGTCGATGCGGACTTGGCCGTCTCTGTCGCCGACCGCCTGAACGCCTGCGTCCGCCGGGTCGACCTCCGGACCGGAGTCATCATCACTGTCGCGGGGACCGGCGGTAAGCCGGGGTTCGATGGTGACGGCGGGCGGGGGCACCAGGCCCGGCTCCGCGAGCCGAACGGCGTCGCCCTCGACCCCCGGGGCAAGCTGTACATCGCCGACGTGGCCGACCAACGGGTCCGTGTGCTCGACCTGCGGACCGGGGTCATCTCGACCTTCGCCGGGAACGGGGCGAAGAAGTCGGCCGGCGACGGCGGGCCGCTCAAAGACGCCACCTTTGCCGGACCGCGGGCGGTCCACGTCGGGCCGGACGGTCGCGTCTACGTCGTCGAACGGGAAGGAAACTGCGTCCGGGTGATCGACCCGCAGAGGTCTACCATCGACCGCTTCGCCGGCACCGGGAAGAGGGGCTACACCGGGGACGGCGGCCCGGCGAAGGACGCGACTTTCGACGGCCCGAAGGAGATCGACATCGGCCGGGACGGCAACGTCTTCGTGGTCGATACCGAGAACGAGGCGATCCGCCGGATCGACGCCAAGACGGGCGTCATCGCCACGGTAGCGGGGAAGGGGCGGACGAAGACACCCGGGCTGGGCGACGGCGGGCCGGCGGTCGCCGCGACCCTCGGCCGGCCGCACGGGGTGGCGGTCGGCCCGGACGGGACACTCTACATCGCCGACACCAACAGCCACCGCATCCGCCGGGTGAAGTGAACGGCACAGGCCGGGAGGCCTGTGCCACCAGGCATGATTCCTGGTGGCACAGGCCTCCCGGCCTGTGTTCAGTCCAACAGCACAGGCATTCCTGCCTGTGCCACCTAAAACTTGGCTCCGACCACTACCCCGAGGGCGAACGCCACCAGCAGCAGCGCCGCCATCACGGCCCCGAGGACCGTGGCCCGGTGCCGGCTGAGGGTCAAGTAGCCGTCGTCGGACAGGGTGGCGGCGTCCGGCCCGGACACCGGCACCGGCCCGGACCCGTCGTCCAGGTCGAACGGCCGGGACTCCGGTTTGACCCCGAGGATGGCGTCCAGGTCGTCGGCCTCGAACAGCGGCCGGTCGGCCGCCGGCCGGGCCGGGTGCGTGGCGAAGGCCCCGGCCGGTTGGGGCGACGGCACCCACCCCGGGCGGGCCGCCGGCTCGACCGCCGGGGC
>JAIEQN010000300.1 GCA_019747685.1 Gemmataceae bacterium | reverse complement strand
CCGGGTCCTCCGGCGAGGCGGGCGTCCTCACCGCCCGTTGTACCCGGACCCGATTTACGAGACAGACCCTAGCCCGCATCGCCCCTCCGCCAGATGCACTGACCCCGCCGCCAGATCTCGGCGATCTCCTTCAGGTGGACGTGGTGGGCCCGGCCGTCCGCGCACCAGGCCTCCAGGAACGCTGTCCCGTTCGAAGGCCCGGCCACATTCCCCACGCGGTCGCCAAGGTCGCCCCGGAACCGGATGCCGTCGCCCTGCCTGATCACCGGCATCGACTCCGCGTCCGACAGGCGGCGGAACAGCACGTAATCCCGCTCACCGGGCTTCCAGTCGCTCCACTTCACCCACACGCCGTCGTCGTCGATCCGGACGCCCCCAACCGCGGCCTCCGCCCACCGGCCCTCGCGGCCCGGTAGCGTGATTCCCGTCTTCTCGATCATGCTCATCCCTGCAAATCCTCCTTGCACCCCTCGGCCCACAGCTCACCCGGAGAGAGCGCCCGCCGGACGGCGTCCTCGAGCCGGTCGGTCTCCCGGCCGATGATCCCGATGATGGCCCGGGTCACCGCCTCCGGGGGCATGGTCCGCACCCGGGCGGCGTGGACCAGGGCGGCCACCTCCTGCTCGAGCGACGCCCCCGGCGGGGGCAGGTCGACGAACGCCCGGAGGTTCAGCCCCCGGTCGGCCAGCTTCAGGGGAAGGTGGGCTTTACCGTTGCTCAGCTTGCTCATGCTCCTCCGCGATGCCGACGTTACTGAACCCGCCCGGCTTGAGCTTGTACCGGTTCGTGCCCCGCTCGATCTCGTCGAGCACCCTTAGCTTTTCCTGGGCCGCCTGTTGGACCTCGTCCAGCATGCGGTAGGTCGCGTGTCGGAGGCAGCCGACCGGGTCGGCCTGGAAGAGTTCCCGGGTGAAGACCTGCCGCGACTTCAGCGTGACCATGACGCTCCCGTCTTGCGTTTCACCGATGCAAGGCAGTTCCAGGCACCGCTTGATCTGGTCAGGTGTCGCCATCGCCTACCTCCGCCACACGTTCCACACCCGGCACGAGAACGGCTGCCGGAGGGCGTTCCGCCCGTAGAAGGTGCGGCCCCGGCACATGGCCCCGCCCCGCCAGTACAGGACGGTCGGGGCGTTCCAGGTGCACGACACCCGGGCGGCGAAGTTCCCGCCGTACAGGACGCCGTTGCGGTGGTTGATCTGGACGTACCCGGGGCCGATGTCGGCGCACTGGGCGTGGGCGGTGGCGGTCGTCAGCAGGGCGACGAGGGGCAACAGAAGCCGCGTCATAGCTCCACCTCGGGGTGCAGGTTGTCGGGGGTGATCCCGGCCAGCAGGTCCTCGAGCTTCAGCTCCCGAACGCCGGTGTGGGCCTCGATCACGTCCTTCGCGGCGAGAGCGAGGATGTTCCACCCTTGGTCAGCGGCGGCCTCGTCCACGACGGCGGCCAGGTACTCCTTCGCGTAGGCGAGGTCCTTGAGCCGCGCGATCAGGTCGGTCTTGTAGTCGACCGCGCCGGTCGGCGGGGTGGCCGGCCTCGGGCTGCCGAGCTGGGCGTGGGCCGCGTCGAGCAGCGGCACCAGGTCGCCGGCCTCCCCGGCGTTGGCCCGGATGACCTCCATGACGGCGGCGCTCAGGACGCACCAGTTGCCCGTTTCGCGGGCGTCCATGAAGGACAGGACGAGGTGGGTGATGGCCGTGGCCCCGTCCCTCAAGTCCTCGGGGGTGGGGCCGTCGTCGGCCGGGTCGGTCGGTGGGGTGTGCTGTTGGTCCATGGTCCTCCGCAAGGTGCGTTAAAATCGCGGCGGCCGAGGTGGCCCGTCCGTCCCGGCGTCCATTTCCCACGCCGTCACTGAGTCCTTAAAGCCCTCTGTCCGTCCGGCTCCCGAGTGGAGTTCGGCCGCCACGATCCGAGGCTGTCACACAGTGGTAACGCGAGTCAACAGGTTTGAGAGAAAATTAGTGCGTCCAGGACGGCGGCTGTCGGTCGTCGCGGGCTGCCTGGACGAGGTTGACGGTGATCCGGACCCGCCGGGGGGCGAGCGTCGCGAGGGCGAGCCAGAGCCCGACGGCGAGGTAGGCGATGCCGAACAGGAGTGCCCACACCCAGCCGTCGCGGACGTAGGAGGCGAGGAGCCCGACCCCGCAGGCGAGAAAGACGGCGGCAAACGCCCGGCGGGCCCCGCCGCTCACGACGCGCCCCCGGCGATCTCGACCGCCCGGAACCCCCGCTCCTTGAAGAAGACGACCCAGCCGATGAGCCCCCGCAGCGGGGTGTGCCGGCCGCGGAGGTCGAACAGCGTCATCCACGCCCCGCCCTCAGTCGTCCCCGTCGCGTGAATCTTGCCGCTCCCGTCCCGCACCACCCAGCACCGCTGTCCCATCCTCACCCCCCGTCGTCGACTCGAACCCGAACGAAACGATTAGCTGCTTCCCGGCCGCCCGGACCGTCACCCAGTCCCCCGGCCCGACCCCGAACGCCTCCCGCAGGTCGTGCGGCAGGACCAGCCGGCCGGCCGTCCCGAGCCGCCCGCGGTAGACGCCCCTACCGACCCGCTTCACGCTCGGCCTCCCGCTTGTCGAGCTCGTCGGCCAGGCACTCGAGGGCCGCGCACGCCACCCAGGCGGCCGTCCCCAGCTCCACCCGGAGCCGGTGCCGGTGGGTCGTCACCGTCTCCCGCAGCCCCTTGGTGAGCCTGATGCCCGCCATCGCCTGGTGCATGAGCAGGGTCGCCGTCAGCTCCCGGAGTAAGGCCCGGTCCTCGGCCGCGCCGCCCGCCTCGGGCGGGTACGGCCGGAAGGCGTTGGTCTCCGCCCACTCGAGCGGCGACGTGCCCACGGACCCCTGTTGTTTGAAATCGTTGCTCTGCATCAGTCCTCCATCGAGCGGCCGGCCTCATGCCTCAGAATGGCATGGTGTTGCAACCGGGGTCAAGGTCGTGGCATCGTTAGTCCATGCCACACCGAGTGATGAGAGGGCCCAAGTCGCGGGACGCCGTCCGCCGGATCTTCGCCGCCGTCGCGGCCCGCCACGGCCGCCGGTTCCCGGAGGTGTTCGCGGCCCGGTTCGGGCAGACCGAGCGGGCCTGCCGGAACTGGCTGTACCGGGGGATCCCGGAGGAGTTCTGGCCGGAGGTCGCCGACCTGGCCGGCCTGACCGTGGCCGACGTCCTGGGCGCCCACGACATGCCCGACTGACCCGCCCCGAGACGGCGTTTCCCCGCCCGGGTGATCCTGGTCATGCGGGGTTAGGTCGCCACCTGTGCTTTTTGGTTGATTCCTCGCCCGTTCCAGGCACATCCTGATATCTGTCATACGTTTTTGAACAGGACGGATATGGAGCCACTACTGACCACCAAAGAGATTCTCGCCTGCCTCAAGATCGAGCGGGGCACCCTCCAGACGTACATCCGGCTCGGGATGCCGGTCGTGCGGCTACCCGGGGTGAACCGGTTCCGGCTGTCGGAGGTGCTGGCGTGGGCCGAAGAGCACGCCGCCCGGATGCCCCGCCGGGGCGGGCAGCCCACCCGGGAGGGCGCCGCCGATGAAGCCTGAGAACTGGATGAAGTGCGACATCTCGCCCGACGACGACCCGGCCTACCTGTGGTTCCTGAGCAAGTTCGAGGACAAGCTGTCGGCCCACGGGTTCTACAACCGCATCCTGGCCATGCTGTACCAGACCGAGGGCCACTGGCTGACCCTGGACGACATCTTCGTGGAGGGGTTCGCCGCCCGGTGGGGGTGGGAGCCGGGAAGCGTACGCTTGGCGGTCGCTTACCTCTTGCAAGCGAAGCTGCTCCGCCGCTCGGCGTGCTTCAGCGAGGCCGAAGGGGAGACGGCCGAGACGGTCCGGTTTACGTCAGATCACGTGCTCCGGGAGGTCGAGTTCCGGGAGCGGCGGAGCCGGACGAACGCCGAGAACGGCCGGAAGGGCGGCCTGAAATCAGGCACTTCCAAGCGGTCGCTCCCCGACCGCCCGCCGCCCGCCGAGCCCCCGCCGAGCCAATCGAAGCACATAACAGTACAGGACAGTACAATACATGAGAGTACAAGAGAGAGAGTGCCCCCCTTACCCCCCGCGGGGGGACCGCCCGCACACGCCCGGGGGGAGGACCTGACGGACCCGGTGGAGATCGAGCTCGAGGGGCACTTCCCGCAACCCGCCGGGCAGGACTGGACCCGGAAGAACGCGTTCATCACGGCCGGCCGCCGGCCGCTCCTGAAGTACCAGCGGATCTGGCTCACCCGGGGGGAACTCCGGAAGGTCTTGGAGACCCTCCGGGGGAAGCTCCCGAAGACCCACTGGCACCAGGTGTTCATGGCCGTCGATTTCCGGCTGTCGTCGCAGGAGGCCGAGGGCCGGGACCCGTCCGGGGTGGCGTCCGCCCTGTGGCTGACGAGCTGGGCGCTCAAGGAGGTGCTCGAACAACTCAATTTAGAACAGCGGATTGCGAGGCAACAGGCGTAGCGTATGCGAAGATCGACATCGACCACCGAACTGCACATGATCCTCGACGCGGTGCTGCCGAACTACCGGAAGGTGTCCCAGGCCCCGGCCCGGCTGCCGAGCGGGGTGGTGTACGACCTCCGGGACCGCGGGCGGATGACCGAGGCCGACTGGAAGTGGCTCCAGGCCGAGCAGGACAAACGCTACAAGGCGATCGACGAGCTGGGCAGGGTGTGGCTCGTCCAGAACCCGGTCGTGCGCCCTTGGGCTCTCCAGGCCCTTAAACAGGGGGGCGTCCTCGACCGGGTCGGGCAAGATCGGGGGCAGGTCTTCGTCCGCCACGCCCCGCCCAAGCTGGCCCTGACCCCCGAGCAGGCCCGGGCCCAGGCGTCCCTGGTGGCGGCCCGCGGGGACCCGGGGGACGGGGGGGACGGGTTCGGGGCCGACTGGTGAGCGTTTCCCCCGGTGCGTCGTTCGTCAATGACCGGCATCCTATCCCGCGAGGACTACCCACGCGGGGCGGATGGCGGACCACGAGCAACGGCCCCGGGCGATCAGCCCGGTCACCTTCGACGAGCTGGCGGCGCTCGACCACGCGCTGCCGGAGCAGCGGCTGTTGGCCTCGGTCATCCTCCGGGCCATCTTCGACTACCTGAGCGTGGCCGCCGCCGACCGGGAGCACCGGCGGACGGCCCGCCAGTTCCTGTTCGGCGACGACCCCCGCCGGACCGACCTGCGGCTGATGGCCGAGCACCTGTTCGCCGACCCGGACTGGTTCGTGGCCCGGCTGCGGGCCGAGCTGCGGGCCGGGGTCCTCGACAAGCCCCGGGCGGTCGTGCCCGATTGACTCACCCTGTCAACCTGTGACACGCTGGGAGCGGCGGCGGGGCTGACCTGTTTAACTGTTCGAGTTCGCCCTGTGCGGGTTGCGTGAGCCGGTAGTAGCTGCAACGTCCCGCCGCCGTTGTCACCAGACCCACCGGGGGGTGGAGGAAGAGAGACTCAGCAGACGGCTGCCGCGGAGCACGGGAACCAGGACCAATCCCGCCGACGTGCCGGGTGAGATGACCGGCCCCCCCGACCACTCGTCACCCGGAAGGGAGGAATGCATGACTACACGCGAGGACGCGACCAAGGCGCTGCTGAAGCTCGGGGAGCTGTACCGTGCCTACTGCGTCGAGCGGTGGGGGCAGGAGTCGGACGACTCCGTCGAGCTGATGGCCGTAGTCCAGGCGTACACGGCACGAGTCGAGGGGCAGTGGCGGTGGCGGTCGATCAAGGGCGAGGTGCCGGAGGCCGGCAAAGCCACGGTGTTTCTCGCCGCCGACGGCGCGACGCTCCTCTCCCGCACCGAGCTCATCGCGGGCAGCTACGTGGTTCGCATCGACGACGGGCTGTACGCCCCGCTCTGGCACTTCACCCACTGGATGCCGCTGCCCGCCACGGAGGGCCATGTCGGCTGAACCCCTCTCCGTAGCGGACAGGAAGACCCGCCGCCGGCGGAACCAGCACTTCCTCCGCTGGGTCAAGGAGAACTGCTGCTGCAAGCGGTGCGGCGCCCGGCCGCCGGTCCCGCACCTTACCTTCCACCACGCTCGCGAGCGGCGGTTCGGCTCGCCGTGCATCAACACGCTCTGCCACAAGTCACCCGGGTTGTTCATCGAGGAGCTGCTCAAGGGGGAGTTTCTGTGTAAGCCGTGCCACGAGAAGGCACATCAGGAGGGAGATGGCACCATCTAGCGTTTACATTCACCTGCTCGGGATCGAAGAGGTTCGGGCACTTCTCCAAGAGGCTGTTCGTTCCGCCTGGGACGCGGCCCGCGAGGGCGACCCGATCGACCTCGGCAGCGGGGAGATCGGGATCAAGTACCGGTATCCGGCGTTCACCGACTGGCCGTTTTGCCGGATCGTCGAGGACTTCGCCAAAGCCAGGAAGCCCGCACAGGGCCTGCCCGAACTCCTTGAGTCGGCGCTGCCTGGCCTGAGTGACGCCCACTTCGCGGACGTCCTTGAGCTGGTCGAGACGCACCGCATCCGGCGGCTGAGCATGAAGATCGCGGTGCCGTGGAGTTACAAGACCGGCGATGTCGACCCGCCTGCCGACGCCAAGCCGGAACCCGAACCCGTGGTCGTGAACATCGATGCGACGGACTGTCTGCCCGAGGTAGAAGGGCAGATCGAGCAGGCGCTGCGAGCCATCGAAGACGCAGCCAAGGAGAAGCAATGATTGTGGAGGAACATGATTGAGTCATTGGAAACCATGAGCGAGGAGCAGAGGATGAATTTCGAGCACCGCATCCGACACCTCGGCCTGTGTCGCGATATCCAGAATCTCGTGGCGCACGCCTTGAGCGAGATCGAAAAGGTGGAGAGGCGGGCCAACGAGTGGGACGCCGGCCGGGCCGTAACACACCTGGAGGCGGCGCTCACAGCGGCTTACGAACTGGTCGCCTGGCACAAGCACGTCGAGCACACCCGGGCCGTTTACTGGCAGCGGGTTTATGACGAGGAGCAGAAGCAGATAAGTCACAAGGCGGGGCAGCATGAAGCTGAGGGTTAAGAGCGACGGCACAGCGAACGGCGTTTGGGTCGAGGACGAGATCGGGAACCGGATCGGACAGATTCGAGACATCAGTCTACAGACAAATTTCGAAGGTGTGGTCGAGGTGACCATGACGTTCCTCGTGTTGCCCGAGTCGAAGCGAAAGATTGATGTGACCACGCACGACCAACTGGCACGCGGCGAGAGGCAGTTAGTCGATGCCGAGTAGATCCCCCCGCCCCTGCTCACACCCCGGCTGCCCCGAGCTCGTCACCTCAGGCTCGCGGTGCACCCGGCACCAGCGGGAGCAGTTCAAGCAGAAGACCGCAGTGGCCATGACCGACGAGCGGAGGCGGGAGGACAAGCGGTTCTACGACTCGGCCGTGTGGCAGAAGGTCCGGGCCCAGGTGCTGATGAAGGAGCCGTACTGCCGGGAGTGCCGGCGGAACAGGCGGGTGACGCTGGCGGACATGGTGGATCACATCACGCCGATCCGGCTCGGCGGGTCGAGGCTCGCGGCTTCGAACCTGGCCCCCCTCTGCGATCGGTGTCACGCTGTGAAGAGGCAGCGGGAGTCGATGGAGGCGAAGGCGGGATGAGGAACCGGGAACTGTTGCAGGCGGTGGTCGATACCCTCGACCTGATCGACTGGCGGGTCGAGTCCGACGGGCTGTACACCTTCCAGGTCCAGAAGCTGACCACGATCGCCGCGGCCCAGTTGCAGGCCGACCCGGTCGGGGTCGGGCGGCGGGTGCTGGCCGAGGTGCGGACGAACCTGCTCGAGCGGTTCGACGCGATGGCCAAGCGGCTCAGCGAGTTGGAGGGAAAGTGATCAAGGTCAAGATGACCGCCAGATTCATTGAGCAGGCTCTCACGGCCTACCCCGACGGTAAGTGGACAAGGGTCGTGAAGGGGATACCGGAAGGGGCCGAGTTGCAGAGCGTCGTGTTCGATGGCGAGGTCGTTGTGCTGGGGTTCTATCACCCCAGGTTCGAATACCGTGACGAACCGATCACACTCGAGGCCTGCTACGCGCCGCAGGGCTGGGACAGCGTATGACGCACGCGAACGTTTTGCAGGGGGAGGGGGTGTTTGAAACCTGGGGCTTTCCGCCCCGCGATCGCCGCCCTGGTCACGCGCACGCGGTCGCAGGTTTCGGGCGCGAAGGGAAACGGCGTTTCGGGAAACGGGGGTTGACGCCATGAGGGGCCCGCCGCCGGAACCGACCGCCGTCCGCGTCCTGAAGGGGAACCCCGGCCGCCGGAAGCTGAACGACGCCGAGCCGGTCACCCCGCCGCTGTCCGTCACCCCGCCGGAGTGGATGGAGGGGGACGCGCTGGCCAAGCAGTTCTGGCACGAGCTGGCCAAGACCGTCACCGCGATGACCGTCGGCCAGGAGTCCGACCGGGCCGCCCTCGAGATGCTGTCGATGTGCCTGGCCGAGGCCCGCCGGGCGTACGAGAGGCTGGAGGAGGACGGCCGGACGGTGTTCTCGATCCAGGGCGGGGAGAAGGTGTCCCCGCATTTCACCATCATGTCGCGGATGATCTCGCAGGCGATGGGCATCATGAAGGAGTTCGGGATGACCCCGGCCAGCCGCACCCGCGTGAGAGCTCTGGCCACCGGGCAGCGGGAGAGCAAGCTGAGCCGGTTCCTCGGCGGTGGGAAGTGACCGCCGGAAGCATCCGGCCAAGTGTTACATCGACGGGGTCCTCGGCGGCGGCGTCGTCGCCGGCCGGCGGATCAAACTAGCCGTCGAGCGGCACGTCCGCGACCTGGAACGCGCCGACCAGAACGACCCCGCATTCCCGTACCGCTTCGACCGCAAGGCCGCCCAGCGGCCGATCGACTTCATCCAGGAGTTCTGCCGGCACTCGAAGGGCGAGTGGGCGGGGCAGCCGGTCAGGCTCGAGGACTGGCAGCAGTTCTGCTTCTGGGTGGCCTTCGGGTGGGTCGAGAAGGACACCGGGTACCGCCGCTTCCGGACGGTCTACAAGAAGGTCGCCCGGAAGAACGGCAAGTCGACCGAGACATCCGGCCTCGGCCTCTACCTACTGGTCGGCGACGGCGAGCCCGGGGCGGAGGTGTACTCGGCGGCGACCAAGAAGGACCAGGCCAAGATCATCCACGGCGAGTCGGTCAGCATGGTCCGGAAGTCCCCGGACCTGTCGGCCGAGCTGACCGTCGTCAAGAACAACATCTCCCACGTCGCCTCGGCGTCCAAGTTCGAGCCCCTGTCGTCCGAGCACGAGACGCTCGACGGGCTGAACGTCCACGGCGGGCTGCTCGACGAGATCCACGCCCACCCCAACCGCGGCCTGTTCGACGTGCTCGAGACGGCCACCGGCTCCCGCCGGCAGCCGCTCATCTGGGGCATCACCACCGCCGGCGTCGTGACCAAGGCGTCGATCGCCCTCGAGCTGGAGGAGTACGGGGACAAGATCCTCCGCGGCATCATCCGGGACGAGCGGTTCCTGCCGCTGATGTGGGACATCGACGAAGGGGACGACCCGTGGGACGAGCGGAACTGGCGCAAGGCCAACCCGAACCTCGGCGTGTCGTGCAAGCTCGATGACCTGCGGGCGAAGGCGGTGAAGGCCCGGGAGACCCCGGCCGCCCAGAACAACTTCTTCTGCAAGCACCTGAACGTCTGGAGCAACAGCCGGTCCCGGTGGGTCGCGGTCGAGCGGTGGGACGCCTGCCGGCGGGACTTCACCCTCGACGAGCTGGCCGGCGAGGAGTGCTACGGCGGCCTGGACCTGTCGACCACGACCGACGTGTCGGCCTTCACCCTGGTCTTCCCCCGGGACGGCGGCCTGTTCCTCGCCGCCGCCTGGTACTGGGTGCCGGAGGAGAACGCCGACCTCCGGGCCCGCCGGGACCGGGTGCCGTACCCGCAGTGGATCCGGGAAGGGCACATCGAGGCCACCCCCGGGAACGTCATCGACTACGAGTTCATCGAGCACCGGGTCGTCGAGCTGGCCAAGCGGTTCCGGCTGCGGGAGATCGCCGCCGACCCGTGGAACGCCACCCAGACCCTCCAGCGGCTCCAGGAGAAGCACGGGCTCAAGGTGGCCGAGATGCGGCAGGGGTTCGTGTCGATGTCGGCCCCGATGAAGCACACCCAGGCGCTCGTCCTGTCGGGCAAGCTCGGCCACCTCGGGGACCCGGTCACCCGGTGGATGTGGGACAACGTCTCGGCCAAGACCGACCCGGCCGGGAACATCAAGCCGGACAAGGAGAAGAGCGCCGAACGGATTGATGGTGTTGTTTCGCTCATTATGGGTGTCGACCGGGCGGCCCTCCGGAAGGCCCCGGTCAACCCGTACGAGAAGCGGGGCCTCCTGTCGGTCTGACGTCCCGGCTATCCCCCGCCCGCCGCAGATGGCACAATGCGCCTTGACACGTCTATGCTCGCCGTCACCGGATGAAGATATTTGGGGTCCACGTCCCATTCACACAGCGGGCCAGCCCGTCGGTCAAGGACGACCGGTGGTTCAGCCCCACCCCGTTCGTGTTCCTGGACGGCAGCCCGGTCACCCCGGACACGGCCATTAAAATGTCGGCCGTCTACGGGTGCGTCCGGGTCATCTCCCAGACGCTCGGGGCGCTGCCGCTCATGGTCTACCGGCGGCTGCCCGGGGACGGGAAGGAGCGGGCCGTCGGGGCGCCGCTGTACAAGCTGCTCAGGACCCGGCCGAACCGGTACAAGACGTCGGGGCTGGAGTTCCGCGAGCGGCTCACCCTCCACACCCTCCTGTACGGGAACGGGTACGCCCAGATCCTCCGCAACCGGCTCCGCGAGCCGGTCGAGCTCATCCCCATCCACCCGACCCGGGTCCGGCCGGAGCTGACCGACCGGGACGAGCTCGTCTACCGGGTCGGTCAGCGGGGCGGGGCCGAGATCCTCCTCCCGGCCGACCAGGTGCTCCACATCCGGGCCCTGCTCAACGGCGGGCTCGAAGGGCTGTCCCCGGCGATCCTGGCCGAGAAGGCGATCCGGGCCGGGCTGTCGCTCGAGTCCTTCGGGATGAACTTCTTCGAGGGCGGGGCGTTCCCCGGCGGGGTGCTCGAGTACCCGGCCGAGATGTCGGACGAGGCCAAGAAGAACCTGTCCGAGAGCTGGGAGCGGCTGTACGGCGGGGAGAACCGCGGCCGCAAGGTGGCGGTGCTCGAGGCCGGGCTGACCTACAAGCCCCACGCCATCCCCCAGACCGACGCCCAGTTCCTGGAGCAGCGGAAGCTTCAGGTGATCGAGGTGTGCCGGTTCTTCGGGGTGCCGCCCCACCTGGTGTTCGACCTCGACCGGGCGACGTTCTGCATGCCGGCCGACACGGAGGTCAGCACCGAGTTCGGGCCGAAGCCGATCGCCGACGTCCGGCCCGGCGAGCGGGTGTGGTCGTGGGACGGCGACGCCGGTCTGACCCTGGCCCCGGTCGAGCGGGCCGGGTGCACCGGCGAAGACGAGATTCTCGAGATCCGCACGAGCAACCGCACGGTCCGGGCCAACGCCCGCCACCGGTTCCTGGTCCGCCGGAAGCTCCCGGCCCCCCGCGCCGGCAAGGGCGGGTACCAGGCGGTCGAGTGGGCCAACCACTGGGTTCCGGCCGGCGAGCTGAGGCGGGGGGACGTGCTGGTCGCCCTCAACCGGCTGCCGGGCGGCGGCACCGACCGGGCCCCGACCCGGACCGTCTCCGTCGGCTTCATGGAGTTCTGCGGCCTCCTGCTCGGGGACGGGACCGTCCGGAAGGGCTGGGGGGTGTCGATCGCCCGGGCCGACACCGCGAAGTACATGGACCACTACCGCGGTGTCATCCGGGCCGAGTTCTTCAAAACGACGAACGGCAACCGCGGGTGGCGGACCCGAAGGCGGGCGCCGGTCACCGTCCAGGACTGCGGCCGGCAGACCCGGTTCGCGTCCGCCGCCGCGGCCGAGGAACTGACCGAGCTCGGGTTCGCCGGGACGGCGTTCACCAAGTCCGTCCCCGGTTGGGTCTTCGGCCTGACCGAGGAGTTGAAACTGGCCTTTCTCCGCGGCTTCCTGGACGCCGACGGGACGGTCGACAAGAAGGGGCGGGTCGCCTTCCACAGCGTCAACCGCCCGATGCTTTCTCAGATCCGGCACCTGTGCATGGGCCTGGGCGTCCCGGTGACGAACCTCCGCAAGGGGGTGGGGTACACCCGGCTGCCGAACGGGAAGCGGTTCCCGTTCGCGATCCACACGTTCACGTGCTCCGACCCCGGGCAGAACCGGCGGATCGGGTCGAACGACCCCCGCTACCTGCCGCGGCTGGCGGCCGGCAAGCCGTTCGGGCGGAAGGCCAGGAACTACCCGGATTACGGCGGCCGCGGGTTCGCCATCGCCGGGTGCTCGCTGTCCCGGATCGCCGCGATCGAGGTGGTCGGGCGGGAGCCCGTGTACGACTTGACCGTCGCGGGGACGCACTCGTTCGTCGCCGACGGGGTGGTGGTGCACAACTCGAACATCGAGGAGCAGAACCAGAACTTCGTCGACTACGGCCTCCTGCCGTGGTTCAAGCGGTGGGAGGAGGCCATCACCCGGGACCTGCTCGACGGCGACGACTCGGTGTACTTCGCCGAGTTCCTGGCCGACGGCCTCCTGCGGGGGAACAGTGCCGCCCGGTCCCAGGCGTACGCCCTGGGCCGCCAGTGGGGCTGGTACTCGATCAACGAGATTCGGGCCCGTGAGAACCTCAACTCCATCGGGCCGGAGGGGGACGTGTACCTGACCCCGCTCAACATGGTCCCGGCCGGGACGGAGGGGCAGCACACGGCGCCGACGCCGAAGGAGGACAGCCAGGATGACGACCAGCCGAACGATAGCCGACCGCCCGAAGCCCCAGGGCAGCGCGACGCCGAGCCAGCCGAAGGGCAGCCAGGTGAAGCCGGGCGGCAAGAAGAGGTAGACCGGGTCCGGGCGGCGTTCCGCGGCGCGGTCCGCGAGACGTGGACGCGGGTGGTGCGGAAGGAGGTGAACGCGGTGAAGACCGCCGCCCGCCGCCGCGGCGAGGAGTTCGACCCGTGGTTCGACGAGTTCCTCGGCGACCACCGCTCGTTCGCCGTCGAGTGCCTGCGGGAGATCGCGCGGTCCTACTGCGTGCTGAGGGGCTTCGACGTGGACATGCTCCTGCCGGGGCTGGTCGACGAGTACCGCTCGACGGTGCGGGACGCGGTCGCGTCGTGGAAGGCCGAGCCGGGCCGGGGGTACGACCGGCGGGAGGACGAAATTGCCTCCTATTGGACGGAACGGCTGTTGGGGTACAGTGGGGGCAACTATGACTGCGCAGCGTGAACGACGAAGTCTCCTGGAGCCGGTGAGGCTCGAAGCCCGCGAGGGCGGGGCGGCCCCGAAGATCCAGGGGTACGCGGCCCTGTTCAACGTCGAGACCGAGATCCGGACCTGGTTCGGGTCGTTCAAGGAGTCGATCGCCCCCGGCGCGTTCAAGTCGAGCCTCGACTCCGGGCGGCGGGTGGTGTCGCTGTTCAACCACGACGTGAACTACGTCCTCGGGTCCACCTCGGGCGGCAGCCTGTCGCTCATGGAGGACCTGCGGGGGCTGTGGATCGAGGTCGACCCGCCGGACACCCAGGTCGGCCGGGACGTGGTGGAGTACATCCGCCGCGGGGACGTGCAGGGCCAGTCGTTCATGTTCACTATCACCAAGGAGCAGTGGACCTTCTCGGAGGACCCGAAGGAGCTCGACAAGCGGACCATCCTGGACGTCGAGCTGTTCGAAGCAGGCCCGGTTCTTTTCCCTGCTTACGAAGAGACGTCGGTCGGACTCCGCTCGGACAAGAGCGACCCGTCGGCCGCCGCGTACGAGGCCGCGAAGGCCGAGTGGCTCGAACGGAACAAGCCGTCTGAGCCGGTCGTCATCGTCTCCCCCGAGCCCTACCTGCTCAAAGTTCGGTGCTTGCGCGCCGCGGCCTGATCCAGCACATTGACAGCCAGGTGCAGGGGTGCCGGCGGTTCCGTCGAACGCGCCCCCTCTGCTCGTAACCACCAGCGGCCCGTCGGCCGTCGCACGTTACCCGACGCCACACCACCGTTGTACCCACACGCCCACTCGCGAGAGGAGGGGAACGCCTAGCGTGTATCTGATGAGGATTTGTGTATTTACAGCAACTTAGGAACCAACTCTCGGCCGCCCTGGACGAGATGGAAGGGCTCGCCAAGGCCGCCCAGGCCGAGAACCGGGGGCTCACCCCGGACGAGCTGACGAAGTTCGCCGACATCGAGGCCCGGGTCGACGGGCTCAAGCGGAGCATCGCCGCGGCCGAGCGGATGGCCGAGCTGAGCGAGGAGCGGGGCCAGGCCACGACCGCCCCGGTCCGGATCGAGGTGACCCGCGAGGACGGGTGCGACGAGCACGGCAACTGCAAGGTGTGGCGGTCCCAGGGCGAGCAGCTCCTGGCCATCGCCCACAGCTCGATGTTCCCGCACCGGACCGACGCCAAGCTGCACAAGTCCGAGAAGATCATGCGCGCCGCGACCGGGCTGAACGAGTCGGTCGGGGCGGACGGCGGGTTCCTCCTCCAGCAGGACTTCTCCTCGACCATCCTCGACCGCGCCTACGACACCGGCATCCTGGCCTCCAAGGTCAACCGGATCGGCATCTCGGCCACCGCCAACGGGCTCAAGATCCCCGGGATCGACGAGACGAGCCGGGCGGACGGCAGCCGGTACGGCGGCATCCAGATGTTCTGGGAGGGCGAGGGCGACCCGTACGTGGGCACCAAGCCGAAGTTCCGGAACGTCGAGCTGGTCCTGAAGAAGCTGACCGGCCTGGCCTACGCCACCGAGGAGCTCCTGGCCGACGCCGCCGTGCTCGAGCAGTGGTTCGGGCAGAAGTTCAGCGAGGAGATGGGCTTCAAGCTGGACGACGCGATCCTGAACGGCGACGGGGCGGGCAAGCCGCAGGGCATCCTCCAGGCCGGGGCGCTGGTCACCCAGGCGAAGGAGTCGGGCCAGACGAACGGAACGCTCCTGCTGGCCAACATCATCAAGATGCGGGCCCGCATGCCGGCCCGCAGCCGCCGCACGGCCGCCTGGTTCTACAACCAGGACGTCGAGCCGCAGCTCCTCCAGCTCAACCTGGCGGTCGGCAACAACGCCTACCCGGTGTGGATGCCGAACATGAACGTCGCGGGCGAGCCGTTCGACGTCCTGTACGGCCGGCCGGCGTTCGCGATCGAGCAGGCCAACACCCTCGGGGCGGTCGGCGACGTCACCTTCCTCGACCTGTCCCAGTACCAGGTGATCGACAAGGGGGCGATGCAGTCGGCCCAGAGCGTGCACGTCCGGTTCCTGAACGACGAGCGGGTGTTCAAGTTCACCTACCGCGTCGACGGGGCCCCGCTGTGGCACTCGGCGCTGACGCCGTTCAAGGGGACCGCGACCCAGTCGCCGTTCGTGACCCTCCAGGCCCGGTAGTAGGCAGTTGACGGATGGCCCGGGGGAGACCCCGGGGCCGGCTAGACGAGACGTTAAGGACCACATGCTTTCGGAAAACCTCATCATCGCCCCCGGGGCCGCCCCGGCGGGCAACATCAACGCGACGTTCACCACCACGTACCTGCACGTGCGGGGCGGGAACTTCGTCAACTGGCTGTACCAGCACGGGACCGGCGGCACCAACACCGGCCGCCAGACGGTCACGGTCGTCGCCGCCCAGGACAACGCCGGGACCGGCGCGGTCGCGGTGCCGTTCCGGAACCGCAAGAAGACCGTCGGCAACAGCGACCAGTGGGGGCCGGTCGTCGAGGTCGCCGCCACCGGGTTCCAGACCGCGGCCAACGAGACCACGATCTACGAGGTCGAGGTCGACCCGGCGGTGATCCAGGGGGCCGGGGTGACCGGCCGGCCGTGGGTGGCCCTCCGGTCGACCCAGCTCGTGGCCGACACCGTCCCCGGGGCGGTGGTGGCGCTGGTCCAGGACCCGCGGTTCGCCGGCCAGACGATCCCGACGATCCTCACGTAGTTCTGGCGGCCGGGGGCGGGTTCGCCCCCGGCCCGTTTACCCGTTCGGAGGCCCATGCCGTGGACCGAACTGGCGCCGCCCGCGGCGCCGGCCGTCAGCCTGTCTGACCTGAAAGACCACCTCCGCCTGACCTCGAACGACGAGGACGGGCTGGTCGCGTTCTACGCCCAGGCGGCGTCCCAGGTCTTCGAGGCCAAGACCCGGCGGCGGCTGATCCAGCGACAGTTCCGCTGGGAGCAGCCGGACTTCCCGGGCGTCGAGGACGACCTCGGGATCGAGCTCCCGTTCGGCCCGGTCCAGGCGGCCGGGCTCGTCGTGCAGTACTACGGCACGGCCGGGTCCCTCCAAACCTTGGCCGGCACCGACTACTACCTGGACGCCACCCGGCTCTTGCCGCGGGTCGTTCTCCTTCCGTTCCGCACCTTCCCCGCGGTCCAGGACGACCGCCCGAACGGGGTCCAGGTCACCTTCACCGCCGGGTACGGCCCGACCTACCAGAGCGTCCCGGAGGGGATGCGGTGGGCCGTCATGCTCCTGGCCGCCCACATGTACACGACCCGCACCCCGGTCGGGGCGGCGGCCCTGGCCGACGTGCCCAAGACGCTGGGGTACGCGGTCGACGCCTACAAGATCTGGGGGGCCTGATGGCGGGCGACCCCGGCAAGAAGAACAAGCTGATCACCCTGAAGCGGAAGGTCCCGGCCAACCCCGGCGGGGACCTCGACTACACGTACCAGACGGTCGCCCGGGTGTGGGCCGACTTCCGCCCCTTGCGGATGGACGAGCGGTTCACCTCCGACGCCCGGCACACGGCCCGGGTCGGGAACTTCCGGGTGTACTGGCGGGACGACCTCACCCCCGACCTCGTGATCGAGTGGGACGGCCGCACCTGGAACGTCCTCGGGATCGCCGAGGTGGGGCACCGGGACGAGGTCGACCTCACGGCGGAGGCCGTCTACTGATGGCCGACGACATGTTCATCAAGGGGGCCGACGAGCTGATCCAGGCGCTGAAAGACCTGCCGCTCGAGCTGAACAAGGCCGAGCTGCGGGCGGGCCTGGTGAAGGGGGCCCAGTTCCTCCGCGACCGGATCCGGGAGGCGGCCCCGGTGAGCGACAACGTGCCGCCCCGGGGCGGCCGGTTCAAGGGCATGAAGCCCGGGAACCTCCGGCGGTCGATCAAGGCCCGGGGCCGGCGGGGCACCCGGACCGAGGCGGCGGCGGCCGTCACCGGGCCGTTCTACGCCAAGTGGGTCGAGTTCGGGCACACCTTGAAGAGCCACGGGAAGAAGGCCGACCGGCGGGTGATCGGGCACGTCCCGGCCAACCCGTTCATCCGGACCACGGTCGAGGCCAACAAGGAGGCGGTGGTGGACGAGGTGCGGAAGGGGGTGGTCGCGTACCTCGCCCGCCGGTTCCAGCGGCTGCGGGGCAAGAGGCCGTCGGGGTAGCGCGTGGCGACGGTCGAGGACTTCATCTTCAGCAGGCTCACGACGGACCCGGGGATCGCGGCGGCGGTCGGCACCCGGGTCTACCGGGTCCGCATGCCGGACAACCCGCAACTCCCGGCCATCACCTTCCAGACGGTCTCCGGGTCGGTCGTCGAGAGCTTCGACGGGTACTCCGGCCTCGCCCTGCCGGTCGTCCAGGTCGACTGCTGGGCCCGGACGGCGAAGGCCGCGCAAGACCTGGCGCTGCTCGTGCGGGGGGCCCTCCTCGGGTACGCCGGCATCTACCAGGACCTCCGCGTCCAGAAGGTCACCGAGTGGGGCCAGTTCGACCTGTACGACGCCGACACGGAGATTTTCCACGTGTCGTGTTCGTGCCGAGTTTGGTATTCGTAGAGTGATCTAATTTTTCCTTTCAGAGGGCTATGCCGACAAGTGCGAGCGCGGGATCGGGGTGTATTCTTCGGCTGAGTAACGGGGACAGCCTGGTCACGGCGGTCCGGGCGTTCCGCACGATGGGGTCCGGCAACTCCGGGTTGACCATCTCCTGGGACACCCCGGGGACGGTCGGCAACGGCAAGACCTGCGCCATCCTGGTGGCCGGCGCCAACACCGCCCTGTCGGTCACGGTCACGACGACCGACGTGACGATCACCTCGGCCACCAACGGCAGCTCGGCCGCCACCTCCACCGTCCTCGACATCCTGAACGCCCTGTACGCCAACCAGACGTTCCGGGACAACTGGCGGGCCCGGCCGGTCGGCGACGGCACCGGCGTGATCGCCGCGGCCGCCTCCTCGGCCCTCGCCAACGGCGTGAACGGCGAGACGTTCACCGTCCTGTCCGAGGTCAAGGGGGTGCAGGGGCCGAACTTCCAGAGTCCGGTGATTGACGTCACCAGCTTCGACTCGGCCCGGGTGCGGGAGTTCATCTCCGGCCTGGTCGACCCCGGCCAGCTCACCTTCAACTGCAACTACGTCCCGAACGCCTGGAACGCCGGCCAGCAGCGGCTCTTCCCCCTCATCCAGAGCGGGGCCCGGCGGACGTACGAGCTCCAGCTCGCCGACCTGTACAAGATCACCATCTCGATGCAGGGGATCCTGACCGGGGCCGGCATCACGGCCGAGCTCGAGAACGCCCTGAACGTCGCCCTCACGGCCAAGATCACCGGCATGCCGACCTGGTACTAACGGCGAGGAGGTTATGGAGCACGCGGACAAGGCCCTCCCGGGCGGACACCAGATCACCCTCTTCGGGCAGGCGGTCACCCTCCGCCCGAACATGCTCACCTTCTGCACCTTCCAGCAGCTCAGCGGGAAGAACCCGATGGACCCCCTGACCTGGGTGAACCTGCCGCCCGACGTCGTCGTGTGGCTCGTCCTGGCCGCCCTCGGCGGCGAGGAGTCGGGCCGGACGTTCAAGGAGGTGGCCGCCGAGCTCGAGTTCGCCACCCTCCGGGAGGTGAACCAGTTCGTCGTCAAGTTCTTCGAGAAGGGGAGCGCCGTCGAGCCCCCAAAACCCGACGCCGCCGGGTAGGCGGCGACGCGGCCGGGGGCGGACAGCAGTCGTGGCTAGAGTGGTGGGCGATCGCGGTGTACGACTTCGGGCTGACATCGGACCAGTTCTGGGACCTGACCCTGGCGCAGTTCAACGCCCTGTCCCGGCGGTTCGACGCCGAGGCCGCGGCGGCCGACTTCCACACCGCCCGGCTCATGTGGGCCGCCATGACGGCCGCCGGGGCCAAGAAGAAGGACGGGTCCGCCCTCCACGTTGAAGACTTCATCACCCTGAAGGCGGACGACGGCCCCGCCGACGACGGCCGGGACCCGTCCGAGCAGATCTTCAGCGCCCTCGCCAACGGCTTCGGCCTGCCGGCCCACATGGAGTGGACGCGGCGTGTCTGACAAATCTATTTACAACCTTCTGATTGACCTCCGGGCCGATGTCGCCAACCTCCAGGCCGACATGAACAAGGCGGCCGGGGTGGTGCAGACCTCGACCGGGAAGATGTCGTCCGTCGTCCGCGGGTTCTTCGAGGGGCTCGGGCAGGGGCTGGCCCGCGGGCTGACCCAGGCCCTGACCAACCCGCTCCAGTCGATCAAGGCCCTCGACGCGGCGCTCGGCCGGCTGGCCGACGCCGGCGACGAGGCCGGGGCCGTCTTCGACAACTTCCGCAGCCTGGGCGGCAGCGTGAGCGCCATCCAGGACGCCAAGCGGGCGGTCCTGGGCACGGTCGACTCGTTCGACCTGATGCGGGCGGCGAACGAAGGATTGATCCGCGGGATCCCCCGGCTGAACGAGAACTTCGCCGCCCTGGCCGAGTTCGCCAACCGGTTCGCCGACGCCACCGGGCAGGAGACCGTCCCGGTCCTGAACGAGCTCGTCAACGCCCTCTCGACCGGCGCCCCGAAGGCGCTCAAACAGTTCGGCTTCGACCTCCAGGAGGGGGCGACCCAGGCCCAGAACCAGGCGGCGGCGATCGCCCAGCTCGGGCAGCGGATGGCCGAGCTCGCCCCGCTCGGGGAGTCCGTCACCCAGGGGCAGGAGCGGCTCGGGGCCGCCCTGGCCGAGGCGTTCAAGCAGGTCGGGATCGGGGTCAACGAGTCGGCCGAGCTGTCCAAGGTCTACAACGCGCTGGCCGACGCCGTCGAGCGGATCGACTGGAGGCAGGTCGGCGACGACGTCGCGTCCATGGTCGCCTCGGTGGTCGGGGTCCTCCCGTCCCTCCAGTCGGTCGTCGACACCATCAACACGATGGCCCTCGGGCTCGAGGTGTTCCTGAACAAGACCGACCGGGCCAGGATGGTCACCCTCCAGCAGAAGGAGACCTCCCTCCGGGAGGCGGTCGCGGCCGGGGAGAAGGCCCGGCGGGAGAACGAGAACCTCGGCCTGCTCGGCACCTTCGGGGCGGGCGGCTGGGCCGCCGTCGGGAACGACGCCGCCGTCGCCGCCGGGGAGGCGGCCAAGAAGGAGCTGGAGCGGGTGCGGGCCGAGCTGGCCCCGCTCCAGACGGAGTTCAAGCGGGACTTCCTGAGCGAGTTCAACCTGTACGGCCCCGACCTCCCGGCCGGGCTCCAGTTCGACCCGAAGACCCGGACCTGGGGGGAGCCGAAGCCCCGCCCCCGGCCGACCGCCGGCGGGCCCACCGGCGGCGGGTCCGACCTGGCCCGCCGCAAGCGGGAGGAGGGCGAGTTACTCAAGAAACAGCTCGAGAACGAGCAGAGGCTGGCCCGGGAGCGGAGCGACCAGGCGGCCGCCCTCCTGGAGGCCCAGGCCGAGGCCCAGCGGCGGCAGGTCGAGGACTCCACCGGGCAGTGGGCGGACGCGCTGAACGTCGTGTTCGGCGGGCTCGGGGTCGACCCGGCGGTCGGCCAGCGGATGGCCGACCTCGGCGGGCAGATCGCAGCCGGGCTGTTCAGCGACCTGGGCGAGAACCAGGGCGGGTTCTTCGGCCTCGGCCAGACCATCGCCCAGGGGTTCGCCGAGGTCGTCGGGGCCCTGTTCGGCGGGTCCGGGTCGGCGTCCGGCGGCGCGGCCGGCGGCGGGTCGTGGGCGGACTCCCTCCGCGGCCTGTTCGGCGGGTCCGGGATGACCACCGACGAGGCCCACCAGGCCGGCATTCAGGGCCCCGGGATGGCGGACGGCCAGTTCGGCGGCCAGGCCACGACGACCAACTACGCCGGGTACGCCCAGGCCGGCATCGGGGCTTACAACGACTGGCGGAACCGGGACCGGATCGACCGCCAGAACAAGGACAACCGCGGCACCGGGGCGGCCGTCGGCGGCACCGCCGGGGCCGTCGTCGGGGCGATGTTCGGGATGCCCGAGGTCGGCCAGGCGGTCGGCAGCGCCCTCGGCGGGCTCATCGGCCGGCTGTTCAAGTGGGGGTCCCAGAACCCCGACACCCAGGCCCGCCACCTGTTCGCCAACTGGCTCGAGAAGAAGCTGGAGGAGGTCGGCGGGGTCGGGGTCTACGAGAACGGCCGGTTCCGCCGGCTGACGAACTTCGTCGAGGGCGGCAGCGGCCGGTTCAACCGCCCGGGGTGGGCGGACGAGATGAACGGCAAGCCCGGGGCCGGGGCGTTCACCGGGCTCGGCGAGGGCCTCCGCCGGGTGCTCGGCATCCAGGAGGACGTCGGCGGCCAGCTCGGGGCCATGCTGTTCGACAACATGGCCGGGGACGTGGACAACCTGCGGATGGCCGTCAAGCGGCTCGGGCTGTCGTTCGAGGACGTCGAGAAGGCCATGGTCGAGGCCGGCAACGCCGGGGAGAAGACGTGGCTGGAGGTCGAGACCGCCCTGGCCGGGGCCCAGGAGGCGTTCCAGGACGGGCTCCAGGGGGTCGGCGACTTCAACAAGGCCATGCGGATGCTGCTCGACTCCGGGGCGCGAGGGTTTGAAGCCGTTCAGAGTGTCAGGAATATCGCGATCGAGGCCCGCGAGGCCGGGGTCAAGAACTTCGACGAACTCCGGGCCCTCCTGCTCAAGACGTTCGACCCGGCGGTGGTCGACGCCTTCTTCGAGTCGCTCAAAAAACGCAACATCGACAGCCTGGAAGAGATCCAGGGGCTGACCGACCGGCAGGCCGGGCAGGTGGTGGCCGACATGCAGGCGGCCGGGGTCCAGTTCAAGGAGACCGGGGAGAAGCTCGAGGGCGCCACCCAGGAGGCCGCGGCCCAGGTGGGCGAGGCGACCCGGGCCATCCAGGACCTGACCAACGCCGTCCGCGGGCTCGACCTCGGCCGGCTCACCGCCCCCGCGCCGGAGGAGGAGGAGGACGCCGGCGAGACGGCGTTCGCCCGCGGCGGGGTCATCACCGCCCCGACCCGGGCGCTCATGGGCGAGGCCGGGCCGGAGGCGGTCCTGCCGCTCGCCCGCAAGGGCGGCCGGCTCGGGGTGGCCCTCGCCGACATCGCCCCCGGGGCCGGCGGCGGGATGACGGTGAACATCGACGCCCGCGGGGCCGCCCCCGGGGTCGAGAACCGGCTGATGTCCGCCATGCGGGAGATGGAGGCCCAGATCACCGACCGGGTGTACCGGTCGATGGCCTACGCCCGCGGGAGGTACGCGTAGATGGCCATCAGCTACCCGCTCACGCTCCCCACCTCCGTCGGCCTCACCCGGTTCCGCCCGGTCCACGTCCACGCCACCGCCACCGAGCAGAGCCCGTGGACGCTCGCCACCCTGGTCCAGGAGCACCCGGGGAAGCTGCTCGGGGCCGAGTGCACGGTCGCCATGGCCGCCCGGGCGAAGGCCGCCCCGTGGCAGGCGTTCAAGGCGAAGCTCAAGGGCCCGAAGGGGACGTTCCTGATGGGCGACCCGAGCGCCCGCACCCCCCAGGGGGTGGCCACCGGCACCCCGCGGGTGAACGGGTCGGTCGCCAAGCAGGCCGAGGAGATCACCACCAAGGGGTGGACGGCGTCCGTCACCGGGATCCTGAAGGAGGGCGACTACATCCAGATCGGTAACAGACTCTATCAGGTCCTCCAGGACGTGAACTCGAACGGCTCCGGCCAGTGCACCCTCGACGTCTTCCCGCCGGTCCGGGAGCCGCTCACCGACAACACCCTCATCCTCACCGCCAACACCGTCGGGCTGTTCCGGCTGACCGGGGCCGAGCAGGTCCCGTACGAGGTCACCATGGACGGCGTGTACGCGGTCGAGTTCGCCGCGGTGGAGGCGCTCTAGCGTGCCCCGCAACCTGACCGCCGCCTGGATCGCCGAGGCCGTCGCCCCCAGCCGCCGGCCGGTCGTGTTCTTCGAGGGGGTGTTCTCGTCCGGGACGCTGCGGCTGTGGAACGGGTACGGGGACGTGGTCTGGGGCGGGAACACCTGGCAGGGGAACGGCTGGTTCCAGGGCCCGGAGGGGATGGAGGAGACGACCGAGCTCGAGGCCACCGACATGGCGGTGGTGCTGACCGGGGTGTCCGACGCCGCCCTCGCCCTGGTCCTCACCTCGCAGCGGCAGGGCGGGCTCGGGACCCTGTGGTTCGGGTTCCTGGACGCCGCCGGGGCCGTCGTCGCCGACGCCTACAGCGCCTGGAGCGGGTACTACAGCCACGCCGAGGTGGCGTACGGCCCGGCCGAGGCGTCCGTCACCCTCTACTACGACAGCCCGCTCGTCGACCTGGAGCGGCCGAACGAGGGGCGGTGGACCGACGCCTGCCAGCAGCGGCTGTTCCCCGGGGACACCGGGTTCCGGTACGTGGTGGCGGCGGCCAACTGGTCCGGGACGTGGGGCCAGGGGAAGAAGAAGGCGGACCGGAAGCGGCCCCCCAAGGGGTCCCGGAGGCGGCGGTGAGCGGGCGGTACTGGCTCGACCAGGGCCCGGTCACCCGCGACGAGGTCCGCCGGGCGCAGGCGTTCTTCAAGAAGAAGGGCCTGCCGTTCGACCGCCGGAGCGAGGCGTTCCGGAACTTCGTGTCGCGGCTCCGCAAACGCCGGGAGGTCAACCGGTACGTCCGGGGCAAGGAGGCGGCGGCCGCCGACCCGTCGGCCCCGTGGCAGATCGTCTACGGCAACCGGACCGTCGGGGGCGCCCTGACCTTCATTCACTCGTCAGGTCCCAACGCGAACGACCCCGACCGGTTCCTCCACCTGATCGTGACGATCGCCTGCCACGAGGTCCAGTGGGTCCGGGCCGTCTTCTTCGACGGCTACCAGGTCCCGTGGGACGCCGACCTCCTGACCCGCCCGACCGGGGTGGTGAACGCCCTGGGGATCCTCGCCGGGCTGGTCCAGATGCAGGTCAACTACGGGTCGGACGGGCAGGCCGCCCTGTCGTACCCGGTCTCCCAGACGACCGGCCACAACCCGGTCGGGGCCAAGTGGACGAGCACCGACCGCCAGCGGGGGCACGCGCACGTGTACCTCCGACTGACCAATAACGAGAACGTATTTAAGAATGGTACGCCCGAGATCACCTTCGCCGTCACCGGCAAGACCGACGTGGTCGACCCGCGGACCGGGACGTTCGCCCCCGGGGCGTCGAACACCGCGATGGTGCTGTACGACTACATGACCAACGCCCGGTTCGGGCTGGGCGTCTCGCCGTCGGCCTTCGAGTCGGCCCGGCTGATCCAGGCGGTGAACGACTGCGAGGCGGCGATCGGGCTGGCCGCCGGGGGGAGCGAGAACCGCTACCTGGTCGACGCCCTGGTCACCACCGACGAGTCCCCCGGGGCCGTGGTCGAGCAGCTCCTGGCGTCCATGGCCGGCCACCTGGTCTACTCGGCCGGGAAGTGGAACGTCTACGCCGGCGTCCCCCGGGACCCGGTGCTCACCATCGACGAGGACATGATCCTGTCCGACGTCCGGCTGCTCACCAAGACCCCGCGGATCGACAACTTCAACACCGTCCGGGCCACCTACCCGTCGGGGGCCAACGGGGACGAGGAGACCGACGCCCCCGAGGCCCGGAACACCGCCTACATCGCCGAGGACGGCGGCCAGGTGGTGGCCGAGGACCTGACCTACCAGTACGTCACGTCCGGCAGCCGGGTCCAGCGGCTGATGAAGATCGAGATGAACGAGGCCCGGCAGGGGCGGTTCGTCGAGTTCACCGCCCGGCTGGCCGCCTACCAGGCCGAGGCCGGGGAGTGGGTGGCGGTCACCTTCGCCCGGTTCGGGTGGGTGGGGCAGCAGTTCCGGGTGGTCCGGACCCGGCTCCAGGCCGACCCGTCCCCGGGCGGGCCGCCCCTGTGGACGGTCCAGGTCACCGCCAAGGCGATCGAGGACGCCACCTACGACTGGCTGGCCGAGGAGTCCCCGGCCGACCAGTACCCGGACACCAACCTGCCCAACCCGTTCGTCGTCCAGCCGGTCCCGTACGTCTTCCTCGCCTCGGGCACCGCCAACCTGTTCGTCCGGGCCGACGGGACCGTGTTCACCCGCCTGTTCGTCACCTGGGGGGCGGCCCCCGACTCGTTCGTCCAGAGCGGCGGGTACTACGAGGTCCAGTACTACGCGGCCGAGGCCATGCTCGACTGGGTGCCGTTCGGGGACGTCCCGGGCACCAGCACCAGCTGCTACATCCTCGACGTCCTCGACCAGGTCGGGTACCAGGCCCGGGTGCGGAGCGTGAACGCCCTCGGGGCCCGGAGCGCCTGGGTCACCTCCGGCCTCCACGTGGTGGTCGGCAAGACGGCCCCGCCGTCGAACGTGGCCGGCCTCCAGGCGGCGGTCGACGCCGGCACCATCCGCCTGACCTGGCTCCCGGTCCCCGACCTGGACGTCCGGGAGTACGAGGTCCGGTACGCCGCCGGCGGGCAGACGTGGGAGCAGGCGGCCGGGACCGCGGTCCGGGTGCGGGCCACGGCGTACACCCGGACCGCGCTGCCCGCCGGGGCCTGGACGTTCCTGGTCCGGGCGATCGACACCAGCGGCAACTACTCGGCCGCCAACGCCGCCGTCGCCCTGGCCGTGTCGGCCCCGGGGCCGGTCCAGAACCTGGCCGTCACCCAGGTCGACAACACGGTGCTCATCGACTGGCAGGAGCCGCTCACCGCCACGTTCCCGGTCGACCGCTACCTGGTGTACAAGCAGGACGCCGCCCGGGTGGCCCTCCTCGGCGAGGTCCGGGGCACCTTCTTCACCTACGTCGAGCCCGCCCAGGGGACCTACACGTACCTGGTCGCGGCGTTCGACGGGGCCGGCAACGGCGGCCCGCTGGTCGGGGTCCAGGCGACCGTCTACCCGCCCCCCGACTACGTCCCCCGGTCGTCCGCCTCCCTCCTGCTGTCCGGGGCGGCGCTCGCGAACGCGAGCTACATCGCCTCCCCGTTCACCGTCAACGCGGCGGCCAACACGGCCGAGACGTGGGCCCAGCACTTCGAGACCAGCGGGGTGACCACGGTCCAGGGCCTCATCGGCCTCGGGTACACGTTCTGGCTCGAGCCGCTCACCGGCGGCACCGGGACCGTGGCCCTGTCGACCACCGGCCCGTCCGTCTGGCTGCCGTGCGACGCGGCCGAGACCTGGGCCCAACACTTCACCCAGAACAACGCCGCCACCGTCCAGGACCTGGTCAACCAGAACCTGACCTACTGGCTCCAGCCGAACGACCTCCTGACCGGCACCGTCACCCTCGACCACGACCTCGGGGAGACGCTCCCGCAGGGGGCCGTGTCGTTCGCCTTCGAGTCGATCTCGAACGGCATCCGCCCGACCGCCCAGGTGTTCTGGAAGAAGCTGGCCGGCGACCCGTGGACGGCCGGCCCGCTCGGCCGGCTCGACGCCACCCCGGCCGCCTTCCGCTACCTCCGGCTCGTCCTGACCGCCCGCCCGGCCACCGTCACCGACTGGTGCGTGGCGTCGAACGTCTCGTTCGCCCTGCGGGTGAAGGAGATCACCGACGGCGGGACGGTGTCCGTGTCCGCCTCGGACGTCGGCGGGACGACCGTGAGCTTCACCAAGGGGTTCTTCCAGGTGTCGTCGCTCACCGTGTCGGCCCAGGGGACGGTCGAGCTCAAGGCGCTCCGCGACTTCAGCACCGCCACGCTCAACCCGACCACCTTCAAGGCGTTCCTGTACGACGCCGCCGGGGCCCGGGCGGGCGGCACCATCTCGTGGATCGCCCGGGGGGTGCAGGCCGTGATATAAGCGATGAGGGGATATGGCTGACTGGAACACACCGACCAACGCGAGCGCCTACACCGGGGTCCTGACGACCCTGAACGAGAAGGTCGCGAACGCCGCCAAGATGGACTACACGGGGGACACGAACCTCCCGACCGGGGCCATCCGGCTGAACTCCCGGCAGCTCCAGTCGTGGAACGGCAGCTCGTGGGTGCGGGCCGCCTTCGACCCGGCCCCGTGGGGCGGCACCTCCGGCGGGTCGGCCAACGCCCAGACCCTCACCCTCGACCCGGCGTGGGCGTCGTACCTCACCGGCGTGCCGGTGTTCTTCTCCCCCGGGTTCACCAACACCGGGGCGGCGACCCTCAACGTCAACGGCCTGGGCACCAAGGCGGTCCAGTACATGGGGGCGGCGCTCGTCGGGGCCGAGCTCGTCGCCGGCGTCGAGACCGCGGTCGTGTACGACGGCACCCAGCTCGAGCTGCTCCGGCACGGCGGCGGGTGGGCGTCCTGGACCCCGACGTACGGGGCCAGCGGGTCGATGACCCTGACCTCGGTGAGCACCCTGCTCGCCCGCTACCAGCGGCACGGCTCCCGGGTCGACTTCTCGCTCCAGTTCACCGGGACGACCGGCGGGACGGCGTCGAACACGCTCACCGCCTCCCTCCCGGTCACCAGCTCGGCCCAGTCCGGGATGGGCCTGTACGTCATCGACGGCAGCGCCGTGGCCGGGTACGCCACGATCGGCGGCGGCGGGACGAACCTGTCGGTCTCGAAGTACGACACCAGCAACTTCGGGCTCGGGTCCGGCCGCGGGGCCATCGTCACCGGCTCGTACTCGCTCTAACGGAGGGACATGACACACCAGACGTTCACCAGCCTGCCCGCGAGGGTCGACAGCAACCTCCTCCTGGCCGAACTCCGCGCCCTCGGGGTCGGCCGGGCGTTCCTCCTGCCGGCCCGGACCGAGACCCGGCCGGACGACGCCGTGGCCGCCCTCCCGCCGGAGCTGAAGGCCGAGCTGCCCGACGGGGTGACGCCCGAGCAGGTCCGGGCGGTCCTCGCCGCCCACGCCCCGGACGCCACCGACGACGAGCAGGCGGCCCGGGCCGCCGACGCCCGCCGGCTGGCGATGAAGCAGGAGCTCCGGGCGTACCTGCTCGAGTTCCTCGCCGACCCCGAGCTGCTGGCGATGCTCCGGGCGGCCCTCCGCGAGTAGCCGGATAGCGCGGCGGCCCGGGCGGTGGCAGAATGGCGGGGAGTCTGCCAGTCACCCCCGACGGAGCCTATGGATGCACGCGCCCTCTCTCTCAGCCAGATCGACGCCGGGCTGATCGTCAGCCCCGGGCTGGACCTCGGGTCGGTCCCCGCCCCGCGGTTCATTTACCACGTCGAGTGCCTCGGGCCGGACGGCCGGCCGAGGTGGACCGAGGACTTCGAGAACCTCGTCACCACCGCCGGCCGGACCGACCTGGTCGACAAGTACCTGAAGGGCAGCGCCTACACCGCCGCCTGGTTCTGCGGCCTCAAAGGCACCGGGTCCCCGGCCGCGTCCGACACGCTCGCGTCGACGGGCGCCTGGTCGATCGTCACCCCCTATTCTGGTAATCGTCCGTCCATTACGTGGGGCACCACGTCGTCCGGGTCGAACACGTCCTCGGCGGTCTCGTTCAGCATCAACGCGACGGCCACCGTGGCGGGGGCATTCGTCTGCTCGGTCGCCAGCGGCACGTCCGGGACGCTCTACTCGGCCGGGGACTTCAGTGCGAGCCGGTCCGTGGCGTCGGGAGACACCCTCAACGTGACCCTAACTATCAGTATTACCTAAGTTTTTTTCGAGAGGGGTGCCCATGTCTGACGAAACCCAGTCCGAGCCCGAGTTCGCGTTCGCCGAGGGCCAGGAGGTCGCGCTCGCGGCGTCCGGGCTGCGGGCGAAGGTCGTCTCCAAGGCGGTCGACGCCGCCGGCCGGCCCGTGTACCGGGTCGTCTACGCCGCCGTCGCCGAGGTGCCGGAGGCCGGCCTGACGGCCGCGGAGGGGTAGCCGTGCTCGGCATCGAGGCCGGCGGCGAGGCCCAGTACGACGACCAGCTCGAATGCTTCTACGCCCGGCTGGCGGGCGGGGCCGAGGTGCGGGTCAAGACCCTCGACGAGCTGGCGGCCGCCGTCCGCCTGACGGACGCCGAGCGGGCGGACCTGGCGGCCATGCGGGCCGGGGCCGAGCGGCCGGTGTTCGACGCCCGCGAGGTCGACCGGCTGCGGGCCGAGAAGGCCGAGCTGGAGGGGCAGGTCGCCACCCTCCGGGCGGTCAAAGCCGAGATGCAGGAGGCCATCCGGGCCGACATTTTGACGGCCGTCCGGGACGGCCTGAAGGGGTAACCGATGGCCGCACTCGCCTCACTCTCGGACATCGTCAACCGGCTGACGGGGGGGTCGAGCGGCACCCCCGAGCACGTCTTCTTCTGGGTCGACAGCCGGATCGGCAGCGGGGCCGCGAACAGCACCGTGGCCGGCCGGTGGACCAGCCTGTGGCAGTACAACAAGCACCCCGGCGGGCAGGGGGCGGTGCCGACGTCGGCGGCCGTCCCGGTCAACGACACCAACGGGGCCCTGTTCCAGACCGACCCGGGCGGCGGCCGGGAGAAGTGGCTCCTGGGGATGGCGTCGACCGCCACCCAGCCCGGCCAGCTTCTGCTGTACGACCGGCTGCTGCACAACGGCGGGCTGTCCGGGTCGGTGACCACCGCCCAGACGGTCGGCGGCACCCTCACCCGGAACACCGGCGGGGCCGGCAACCAGATCTGGCTCGAAATCAACGCGTTCCTCGGGACGACGGGGACGACCGTCACGGCCTCGTACACCAATCAAAGCGGGACCTCGGGCCGGACGACCAAGGCCGCCGTCATCGGCGGGACCGGGTGGCGGGAGAGCGAGCGGATGTTCCCGCTCGCCCTCCAGGACGGGGACACCGGGGTCCAGGCGGTGGCGTCGGTCACCCTGGCGGCGACGACCGCGGCCACCGGGAACTTCGGGGTCGTCGTCGTCCGCCCGCTGCTCCTGGTCAACATCTCCGGCACCGCCTCGGGCGGGCAGCGGGACTGCGTCGCCGGGCTGCCCCAGATCCCCAGGGTCGACACCGACGCCTGCCTGTCCCTCGCCTGGTACGCCCAGTCGACCACCCCGCCGGCCCTGTACGGGTCGCTGTCGATGGTGGAGGCGTAGTGCCGCTCGCCGACTACGCCGCGTACAAGGCGGCCGTCGCCGCCGCCCTCGAGTACGGGTTTTACAAGTCCACCTCCGCCCTCGGGTCGAGCGGCCGGCCGGCCTGCATGTACGCCAACGCCAACGAGGCCGGGGCCGCCCCGACCACGGCGGTCGCCTGCGACGCCGCGACGGTCGGGGCGATGCTCGGGCGGCAGACCACCACGGCCACCACCAACCCCCTGTACCTGGCGCAGGTCGAGGTCGCCTCCGGCACCGCCCAGTCGACGGTCGCCATGATGCTGTGCGACCGCCTGAGCCACCAGGGCGGGCTGGTCGGGAACGTCGCCACCGCCCAGACCACCAACCTGCCGACCGCCGCCCTCACCCGGTACACGTCCGGGGCCGGCGTCATGGCGGCGCTCGAGGTCTACACCGCCATCGGGACCGGCGGGTCCACGGTCAGCGTCTCCTACACCAACCAGGCGGGCACGTCGGGGCGGACCAGCAAGCCGGTGGTCATCGGGGCCACCGGGGCGAACGCGGCCACCCAGTTCTTCCCGCTCCCGCTCCAGGACGGGGACACGGGCGTCCGGTCGGTCGAGTCCGTCACGATGGCCGCGGCCACCGGCACGGCGGGGAACATGGGCGTCACCCTGTACAAGCCGCTCCTGATCCTCCCGGGGGTCGCGGCGGCGACCAACCTGTCCGGCCCGCTCCACTGGGACGGGGTGATCTGCGGCGGCCAGAAGCTGATCGAGTACGACGACAACTGCTGTCTGATGATGGTCACCGTCGGGGCCCTGGGGGCCCAGGTCCAGACCACCCTGGTCGGCTCCGTCTCCCTCATCGAGGCGGCCTGACGTGCGGTGGGTCGACCGCCGCCTGCCGTTCGACGGGGCGGCCGCCGAGCTGAACGGCCTCCCGGCCGAGGCGGCCGGCGGCGGGGGCGGCGCCACCTACAACGACACGCTGACCGAGACCCGGGCGGCCGGGGATTCCGCGGCGGCCGCGGCCACCCTGGTCCCGACCGTCTCCGAGACGGCGGCCGGCGGGGAGACCGCGGCCGCTTCCGCCACTCTGGTCCCGACGCTCACGGAATCCGGCACGTCCGGCGACACCGCCACGGCGGCCGCCACCCTGGTGCCGGCTCTGACCGAGTCCGGGGCGGCCGGCGACACCGCCGCCCCGGCCCTGACGGCCAACCCGGCGCTGTCCGAGTCGGGGGCGTCGGGCGACACGGAGGCCGCCGCCGCGACCTTCAACGCCAGCCTGTCGGAGGGCCGCACGGCCGGGGACGCGGTCTCCGACGGCGGGGCCCAGACGTTCAACGAGAGCCTCACGGAGAGCCGGGCGGCGGGGGACGCCGTGTCCCCGGCACTGACGGCCGCCCCCTCGCTCACCGAGTCGGGGGCGGCGGGCGATACGCTCGCCCCGGCCCTGACCGCCGCCGCCGCCCTGACCGAGGCCGGCACGGGGTCGGACTCACTCGGGGTCGCCAACCTGCTCGCCCAGGCGGTCGCCGAGGCCCGGTCCGCATCCGACGCCCTCGCCGCCCTCGCAACCCTGGCCGCCGCCCTCACGGAGGGCGGGGCGGCCGGGGACGCCTGCCCGGGGACGCTGGTCTGCAACCCGGGGTACGCGGACCCGGCGGCGGCCCTCGACGCCTACCTCGGCGACACCGGCCCGGTGGTCGTGGGGGTGACCCTCGAGTGGGCCCCGGCCCGGCCCG